>NZ_JBEXUE010000151.1:0-20291 GCF_040614275.1 Streptosporangium sp. NPDC006013 | reverse complement strand
TTTATATATATTTATTTTTTGTTTTAAAAATACCCCCCCCCCACCCTCCGGTCCCACCCCCCCAAACCCCCCAACCCCCCCCGGCCCGCGAGTGCGGGCCGGGGCCTGGGGCAGGTGGTCACGGCCCCTTCAGGCCGATGGGCGGTTCGGGCACGGCCAGCCCCAGCGCGGCCGCCATGTCGATCGTTCTGCGCGGGGTCGAGCACCGCCTGGCCAGGCCGGCCTGGTCGAGCCGGCCGTTACGGGCCTGGAACAGGTACTGCGCGGCGGGATGTCGTCGCAGCTCGTTCACGGTGAGCCCGTCGGCGACGCGATGCGCCGCGGCCACCAGGGCGGGAAACGACGACCGCAGATCCGCGGCCCACTTCTCGACCGTCTCCAGCCAGCCGCGCGCGGCGGCGTCGGGCGTCGAGGAGAACCGCACGATCGCCTCAGCCAGCTCTGACCAGGTGAAGTCGTGCCAGGGCTTGGTCTTCAGGACGGGCAACTGCCACCGGCGCTTGGCGATCGACCAGTGATCCGCGTGCGCCTGCACCGAGTGGACCGTGAATCCCGGCACGCACAGCGCGGTCAGGTTCCAGCCGTGACAGGCACCGGTGTCCAGGCCGAAGATCCTGCCGTCGCGGATCATCGGCTCACGCCCGGTCACATGATGGCCGAACACGACCGGCTTGACGTCGGTGTAGTGGTCATGCCAGTGGCCGTCCGGGAACAGCACGGTGAGCTCTCGTTGGCCGCTGGTCGAGCCGCAGAGGATCTCCTCCTTCTGGTCGGCCGGCGGAATTCCGGGCAGCATCGCGGCGTGGACGACCCGGACATGCTCGTTCTCGAAGTAGTACGGCAGCGTCCGCATCCAGTGGACCGTCTCGGCGTAGCGGTCGCCCAACTGCAAGCGCGTGATCTCCTGCGCGTAGGAGAAGATCCCGCGCACGTGCTTCCTCTCGTGGTTGCCCATGACCACGACCGAGTTCGGACGTTCGCGGAAAAGCCTGACCACCTCACCGGGCGCCGGGCCGCGGTCGACCAGATCGCCGACGCTGACCAGCAGGTCGTCCGGGCGGAGGTCGACTTTCTTCAGCAGTTCGAGCAGTTCGTCGAAGCAGCCGTGAATGTCACCGACGATGACGGTACGTCGCACCCCGGCGAGCCTAGGCGGGCAGCGATTCGGCGTGCAAAGGATTATCCACCACGTGCGACTCTCAAGTGCTCCCATGGGCGGGCATGACCTCCCGGACAGATTGCCGCAACGACGGCAACATCGACTTCGCTGCGGGGCTCGGCAGCCTCGCCCTCGACCCCTTGCGCTCTCGGGTATCCGGTCAAGAGGCGAAACTCCGTATTCGTTTATCCGCCGTCGCGCTCTATGATCCTTACTCGGCAGAGTGCGTCACCTGGGCCGCCGTTCACCTTGCGTGGATCGATCGGCCTGATGAGCTGGTCCCACGGGAGAATCCGGCAATAGATCGCCATTCCTTTTATTTCGAGGGATTCGTTAATTTGATGGCTCGCCCGGTGCGGCGAAGGGGGCACGCGTGACGGCTGACGGTCTTGAGGCGCTACTCGCCGGCCGGTACGAGCTGCTGGGAGAGATCGGCACCGGGGGAATGGGCACGGTGTGGAGAGCCCGCTCGGTGGCCACCGGCGAGCCGGTGGCGGTGAAGGCTCTCCACAAGAACCTCAGCGCCGACGACGGTCTGGTGCTGCGGTTCGTGCAGGAGCGCAACGTGCTGCGCGCGCTGCACCATCCCCACATTGTCACGATGCGCGACTTCGTGATGGGGGGCGACCAGCTCGCCCTGGTGATGGATCTCGTCGACGGCAAGGATCTACGGGCGCTGCTGCGTGAGCGTGGCTCATTACCTCCCGCCGAGGCCGTACGCCTGATCGGCCAGATCGCCGACGCACTGACGCACGCCCACGCCCACGGCGTGGTTCACCGTGACGTCAAACCGGAGAACGTCCTGATCGATGCCGCCGGACAGGCACGGCTGACCGACTTCGGCGTGGCGCGTCTCGCGCACGGCCCCGGTCTGACCCAGACCAGCTTGATCCTCGGTACCCCTTCCTACCTGGCGCCCGAAGTGGCCGATGGGCAACCTGCCACCCCTGCCGTGGACGTCTACGCGACCGGCCTGGTGCTGTACGAGCTGCTGGCCGGACGTCCGCCCTTCGTCGGCGACCATCCGATGGCCGTGTTACGCCAGCACGCGATCTCGGCCCCACGCAGGCTGGCCGGGATGCCCGATGCCGTCTGGTCGATGATCACCGCCTGTGTCGCGAAAGATCCGGCGCAGCGGCCCTCCATCGATCACGTGGCCGCGACCGCACACGCCCTGGTACCGGCCCTGGCCGGCTTGCCCGCGCTGCCCCCGATCAGCCGGACGGCCGACCCCGCGATCACCCGCGAACCCCTGGCCCCCGGCGTGGCCCCCGATCTGGCCGCCACCTCGCCTCGTCCCCGCCCCAAGTCACGATCACGGCTCAGGCCGCGCCTGATCGGCGCGGCGGCGGTCACGACCGCGCTGGCCGCCTCAGCCGCCGTAGCCCTGGTCGTGAACTCCTCCGAGGCCGGTCTCACCGCGCCGGCAGAGCGTTCCACGACCGCGGCCGCCCTGGTGCCCCCCATGACGGCCCGGAACACACCACCGATCCCGCAAACCGACGCCCCCGCCTCGGAAGAGTCCCCTCTACCCGAGCCCGAGCCCAAGACGGCGCCCAGCACCCCGCCGATCACCGCCACTGAGCCCGCCAAGAAGGACAAGGTCACCGCCAGGCCGTTGCCGAAACCCACACGGCCGAAGACGGAGGTCGCACCGGCAGTCGAGGGCCCGGCGGACACCCCCGCTTCCGAACAGCCGAAACCCCAGTGGCGGTGTAGGGCATGGCTCTCCACCGGAGACGGCACCGGCACGCAGATGTCACCGTGCATGGCCCTGGTCGGCGATGTCTTCCATCTGCTCGGCCGTATCCGGGGCGCCGCCGATGTGCGCTCGGACGTACATGTCCAGCTGTACAACACCGACGCCGATACCAACGTGTCCCCGCCCATGATCTGCACCGGTCTGTCGCCGGCCGGCGACGGCGCGGTCGCCACCTGCGGCCCGTTCACCGTCACCGCTCAGCGCACAGGTGCGAAGCTCAACGTCCGGCAACGCTGGCGCAGGAGCGGCACCTCCGCCTTCGGCGGGGGCAGCGAAAGCCCCTGGGTGTTCTGGTAGCTCCGGTTCTGGAGGTCGCCCCTGAAAGGTCGTCGCTCGGGTACGTTGAGACCGATGAGTGATCAGCGCGCTGGGATTCACAGCCACCGACCGAGCGGGCGGGCGGTGCCCGTACCGCCGGCCGTGCGTACCGGCCGGTGGAGACCGATGGCCGCGGCGCTCGTCAGCCTGGCCGTGGCGACCTCCGGCTGCGCCGCCTCGTCGGGTGCCACCTCGTCGGGTGCCGCCTCGTCGAACGCGCCGAGCCGGACGGCTCCGAGCGAGACAGCTCCAGGTCAGACAGCGGCACAGCCGGCTCCGGAGCAGTCGGCGGTGTCGCAACCCGCCCTGCCCGATCCGAAGGCGGCGATCCCCAAGGACCCCGCGAAACTGGCCCGTTCCCTGACCGGTACCGTCGCGGAGCTCCGGCGCGCCACCGACGACTGGATCCGCGACGGGGACCCCGGCAAGGGGCAGCCCCCCGA
The DNA here is from genome assembly GCF_040614275.1 of Streptosporangium sp. NPDC006013. Classification (NCBI taxonomy): domain Bacteria; kingdom Bacillati; phylum Actinomycetota; class Actinomycetes; order Streptosporangiales; family Streptosporangiaceae; genus Streptosporangium; species Streptosporangium sp. NPDC006013. The sequence continues at coordinate 16,609 of NZ_JBEXUE010000151.1, read as the reverse complement.
GCCGGTGGTGCTGCTGGCCCTGCAGCAGCAGCGCGTCTACCGCTATCTCGCCCGCAACCCGGAGGTCGCCTCCCGCACCTACGCCAGGCTGTCGAAGTCCCTGGCCGCGCAGGCGAAGGACAACGTGACGGCCATCCGGAACCTGCTCTCCCTCGTCCACCCCATCAGCGGGTCGGCGAAGTTCCGCGTCCAGCCGGCCAAGCCCGCCGATGTCCTGCTCGGCCACTTCAAGCACGCCGAGCGCCGGTTCGGCGTCGACTGGGAGATCCTGGCGGCGGTGATGTTCGTCGAGACCAAGTTCGGCCGGGTACGCTCACCGAGCCACACCGGTGCCAAGGGACCCATGCAGTTCATGCCGGGCACCTGGGCCGCCTACGGGATGGGCGGCGACATCCAGGACACCCGCGACGCCCTGCTCGCCGCGGCCAACTACCTGCGCGCCTCGGGAGCACCGCGCGACTACCGGCGAGCGCTGTACGCCTACAACCACTCCTGGGCGTACGTCGACGCGGTGCAGCTGCACGCCCGCCAGATCAAGCGGGACATCAGGAACTACTACGCGTACTACAACTGGCAGGTCTACGTGGTCACCACCGACGGCGACCGCCGCCTCACCGGTCCCTGACCCGGGGGTGCTCACCGGCGTTCTTACCAAGGGGTCCGGCCGTCAAGGCGCTCCGCGGGGAACCCCCGACGCGGGAGTCACCGCCCCGGGAGGTCCTCATCGCATGGCGCCGCCACCGGGCCCGACGGCCGCTAGGGCAGGCCGTCCTTGTCCTCAAGCTTGGTGGTCACCTTGTTCGCGGGCGGAGCCTTGATGGAGACCCTGCTCCCCCAGCCGGTGTAGCGGGTCTCGGCGCTGAGCGTCTTTCCTTCCCAGCCGGCGCTGTCGAAGATGCCGGTGACCGGGAAGGACGTGGTCAGCTGCCGCGGGAGCCGGTTGCGGTCCACGGTGAGCTTGAACGTCACCACGGTCTTGTCGCTCGACCTGAGCGGCAGGGTGGCGCGGAACCAGGGTGAGACCTTGGCGAGCCGGCCGAACGTGGTGGTGCCGGTGTAGGTGTCACGGGTCTGCTTGGCCCCCTTGAGCAGGGTGGCGAGGGTCGCCGGCTCGGCGACGTTCACGAGCTGGCTGAACCAGCCGGCCACGTCGCCGGTCATGCCGTCCGGGCTCTTGTACCAGCTCTTGCCACTCGGCATCTTGTCGCGGTAGGTGCCCCCCTGGGAGTAGCTCGTGGTGCCGATCCGGATCGTCCGCCCGGGGGCGAACATACCGTTGTGCTGCCCGATCCTCGGGTCGACCGGCGTCGCGGCTTTCGAGCTGATGTCCGAGGCGACGATCCCGGCCCTGCCGAACTGGAACGAGCCCGTGCGCTTGAGGTACGGCTCGGTCTTGCCCTCCTCCTTCATGGTGCTGAGCTCGGTGAACTTCACCCCCTGGCCCGCGACGAGCCGGCTCTTCAACGCCTTGACCGGGTCCGCGGGAGCGGGAGCGGCCTGGGCGGGGGCTGCGGTCACGAGCAGGGCGGCCGTGGCCACCGTGACACTCGCGATCACTCGCTTCATATGAATTCCTTGATCGTCCGACAGGGGAGAAAAAGGAAAGCCTGCCGGACCTTGATCACGAGCACGTCTCGAAATATGTAACTCCGCACGAAAATCCGATCGGCTGGATTTTCTCGCCATATTTCGCTCGACCCTCCGAGCAGGACCGATGCGGCTCCGTCGAACTCGATGTGGTCATCCGAGACCGGACGATCCCCTACCGATCGGCAGCGATGAGTCGAAGGCATTTCCGTATACCAGGTCCCGTTGAGAAAGCAATCTCATGCCGGGATTCATGGTCTTGGAGCGCCGTGCGCGTCCGGAGCCACGATCGTTGGCAATCATTCGGAGACGACCTCATAGCCGATATCGGCGGCGGCCAGACGGCCGGGCTGCGAACGATCCGGGGCGGCCGGGGCACGACCACTCAGCTGACCATGTCGTCATTGACGCCATTCAAGCGATGGAGATCCCGGAGACAACGAGGATCGTACGGACGCCTGGGTGCGGGCCGAAACGGGCCGGGCAGCGAGGCGAATTCCCCGGAAGCAGGAGGACGGCCATGCGCGTCCCGCGGGGAAGGGTCGGCCACACGCGCCCGTGGCCGACGACATCATCAGGCCGTCGCTACAGGTCGGTAGCGATGATCTTTTCGATGTTCCGTTCGGCGAGGGCCGTGATGGTGACGAACGGGTTGACGCTGGTGTTGCCCGGGATCAATGAGCCGTCGATGACGTACAGGCCCGGGTAGGCGGTGAGGCGGCCGTAGTTGTCGGTGGCCTTGTTCAGGACGGCGCCGCCGAGGGGGTGGTAGGTGAGGGTGTCGTTCCAGATCTTGTAGACGCCGAAGAGGTCGGTCCGGTAGATCGTCCCCTCCTTGGAGTTGATCTTGTCGAAGATGGTCTTGGCCATGTCGATCGACGGCTGCTTCCAGGCGAGCTGCCAGTTCAGGTCGACCTTGCCCGTGGCGGCGTTCCAGGAGAACTGGGCCCGGTTCGGGTTCTTGGTGATCGACAGGTACAGCGAGGCGAAGGTCTCGATCCCGGTGGGCAGCGGGGCGACCTCGGCGAACGCGCCACCGGCGTCCCAGTTGTCGATGCCGGAGCAGGGGATGGTCGACTGGAGACTGCCGGTCGGGTCCCACAGGTGGTTGGCCCGGCCGCACATGACGTTGCCGTTGTCGCCCCAGCCCTTGCCGATCTCGTTGTTCAGGTTGGGCAGCGCGCCGGTGGCCTTCAGCTTGACCAGCAGCTTGCTGGTGCCGACGCTGCCGGCGGCGAAGAACACCCGGTCCGCGGTCACGGTCTTGGTGGTCGTGACACCCCCGGTGGTGTTGAGCTGGTCGATGACGACCGTGTAGCCGCCACCGGCCGCCGGGGTGACCGAGGTGACCTGGTGCAGCGCCGAGACGGTGACCCTGCCGGTGGCCTTGGCCTGGGCGATGTAGGTCTTCTGCAGTGACTTCTTGCCGTGGTTGTTGCCGTAGAGGATCTCGCCGGCCAGCGCCGACTTGGTGACGGTTCCGGCCGCCTCCTGCTTCATGTAGTCCCAGTCGTACACGTCGGGCACGAAGACGAACGGGAAGCCGGAGCGCTGGGCGTGCTTGCGGCCGACCCGGGCGTACTGGTAGCAGGCGGTGGAGTCGAACCAGGCCGGGTCGATGCTGCCGACCCCGAGCCCGGCGTTGGCGCGCGGGTAGTAGGTGTTGTACATCTCGTCGGCGTTCACCGACGGCAGGATCGCGGCGAAGTTCTCCCGCTTGGGAGTGACCGCCATGCCGCCGTTGACCAGTGAGCCGCCGCCGACGCCGCGGCCCTGGTAGACGGTGATGCCGCCGAACTCCTCGGCATCCAGGATGCCGGTGTAGCGAGAGATGTCCCGGTCGATCGGGAAGCCGAGGAAGAAGTTGAGGGGTGCCTTGGTCCTGGTGCGGAGCCAGTAGGAGCGCTGGTCCGGCGAGGTCGTGTTGCAGAAGATCTTTCCGTCGGAGCCCGGGGTGTCCCAGGCCATGCCCATCTCGATCATGTGCACGTCGACGCCCGCCTGGGCGAGGCGCAGGGCGGCGACGGAGCCGCCGTAGCCGGTGCCGATCACCAGGGCCGGGACATGGGCCCCGGAGGCGATCGGACCGGCTACGCGTGCGGCTTTTGCCTGGGCTGCGGTGGCGGGAGTCGCGAGGGCCGCGACTCCCAAGATAGAACCGGTTCCAGCGATGAATCCACGGCGTGAGATGCCTTCGGAACCTGTCCTACGCGAGGCTTTGTCACTCATGTGATTTTCCTCACTCTTGGCGTATTAGAACAAGTTCTACATGTTTCTCAGATGTTAAGCCACCACGTACCGGGAAGTAACTTGTGTCAGATCGAGGGTGACCGACCACTGGGCAGCATGCACACGGTGTCCAGGCCCAGCACGTGGTTGAGCCGGCCGAACGCCAGCCAGGAGCCGATGCTCATGCTCAGCTCCACGATCTCCAGCTGGCTGTAGTGCGCGGTCATCCGGGTCCAGAACTCGTCGTCGAGGCCGTGATGGTCCAGGGCGTACCGCTCGGCGTACTCGGCGGCCAGCCGGGTGCGGTCGTCGAAGGCGCCGGTGGTACGCCACTCGGTCACCGCGTCGGCGAACTCCTCCTCGACCTTCTGCCCGTCCCGTTCGGTCCGCCAGTCGAGGCAGAAGACACACCCGTTGATCTGCGCGATCCGCAGCCGGGCGGCCTCGAACTCGCGGAGTCCGAGGGTCGTGTGGGCGTACACCGCCATCGAGAACTTCGAGGCGGCGACCCCGATGCCGGGGACCATCTCACCCCACACGTAGCCGATCGCGTCCTTGCCCTCGGGGATGTCGATATTCATGGTTCTCTCCTTACGAGTTTGCCGACCGCCGGGCGCAGCGGGACGTCGAGCGCGTCGTAGAGTCCGGGTTCCGCGTCCACCAGCCAGTCGATGGCGCTCACCAGGCGGCCGACCGCGGTGGCGTTCCCGCCCGCCGACCGGTTGCCGCCCTCGTCGGTGGCCTCGACCGTGACCTCGATGCGCGGGCGGCCCTCGATGATGACCCGGTGGGCACCGACGCCGTCGGGCGGCATCGGCCAGTCCGGGGCACAGGAGGCGTGGATGCGGGTGACGTGCTCGATGACGATGCGGGGTTCGCCCTCGACGATGCCCTGTACCTCGAACCGGACCGCGCCCTGGGTGCCGGCCTCGAACTCGCCCATCGTCTTGGTACTCACCGTGGCGTCGAGCGCACGCCGGTCCAGGGTCTCGCGGATCTCGTCGAGTTCGACGCCCAGCGCCCTGGCCATCAGCCGTACCTGCCCGCCCCAGACCATGGTCGGGACCGTCGGCGCGGTCATCGGCGGTTCGTAGTCCATCGGCTGGCCCATACCGACCAGGTAGCGGACCGAGTCGGGTTGGTCGTAGGTGGAGTAGTCGAAGATCTCCTGGCAGCGGATCACGTCCACGACGGTGCCGAGCCCGCTGATCAGCAGGGGCAGTACGTCGTTGCCCCAGCCGGGGTCGACGCCGGAGACGAAGAGCGAGCCGCCGCCGTCCGCGATGGCGGCCAGCACCGGTTCGCGCAGCTCCGGCGGGGCGCCCCGCTGGTCGTAGAGCGCGTACAGCGAGGGGGTGACGACCACGGCTCCGGCCCGGATCGCCCTGATGATGTCGGCGAGGGCCTCATCGGGGCGGATGTCGCCGGACGCCGCGTACACCACGGCGTGCGGACGGGTGGCCAGCACCGCGTCGATGTCGTCGGTGGCGGCGATCCCCAGCTCGTGGCCGAGGTCGCCGAGGTCGCCCGCGTCGCGGCCGACCTTGTCGGGGTTGTGGACGAGCACTGCCGAGAGTTTCAGCGCCGGATGGGCCTCGACGGCTCGGATGGCCGCGCGGCCGACGTTGCCGGTGCCCCAGACAATCGTGGAGAGCATGCGCGGAGAGTAGCAAGCGCTTGGTTTGGTGTATAGTGCCGCCGCCATCTCGACAGCCGGCCCCAGAGGGCGCTGTACGACCGCGACGCGGGCGAGATCCTGACGATCCACAGCGGCCCCATCCCCAACCGGGTGTCCACAGGCCGTCTCGACCTTCTTCACACCCGGTGTCAAGCCAGTCCGGGAAGCCGTTTTTCAACCGTTGACGCGGTCGTAGCACGTATGTAACCTTTGGCCAACACTACGCAAGAATCTTGCAAAGAAAAGTTCATTTTCTCGCGGCTCTTCGCAACTTCAGGAATGCGCTGCGCCCATGCACCTGCCCCCCATCCGTGTGCGGTGAAGGCGCATGCCTTCACGTCTCGGCCCTGTCGTGCTCGACGAGAGATGGAAGAACGCGAATGAGAAAACCGTACGTACCGTTACGGCTGGTGGCGGCCATGCTGGCAAGCACGGTCGCCGCCGGTCTGCTCGTCATGGGGTCGGTCGTGCCGGCCTCCGCCGCGGGCGGACCCAACCTGTCGCCGGGCAAGGCGACCCAGGCCAGCAGTTCCACCGCCGAGTACACGGTGTCGGCCATCAACGACGGTAATCAGAACACCTACTGGGAGAGCGCGAACAACAGCTTCCCGCAGTGGGCGCGGATCGACCTCGGCACCGCCACGAGCGTCGACCAGATCGTGCTGAAGGTGCCCGCCCCGGCCGCCTGGCAGACCCGCACCCAGACCCTCTCGGTCCAGGGCAGCGCCGACGGCACCGGCTACAGCACGGTGGTGGCCTCGGCGAACTACACGTTCGACCCGGCGACCGGTAACAAGGTCACGATCGACTTCAGCGCCGCGACCTACCGCTACTGGCGCGTCAACGTCACCGCCAACACCGGCTGGCCCGCCGCGCAGATCTCCGAGTTCGAGATCTACGCCGCCGCCGGCAGCGGCGGCGACACCGAGAAGCCGTCGGCCCCCGGCAACCTCGCCTTCACCCAGCCGGTCTCCGGCCAGATCAAGCTGACCTGGAACGCCTCGACCGACAACGTGGGCGTCACCGGGTACGACGTCTACGCCAACAACCAGCTCCGGGGCAGCGTCGGCAACGTGCTGACCTACACCGACAACCAACCGGCGTCGGCGACCGTGACGTACTTCGTGCGGGCCAAGGACGCGGCGGGCAACGTCTCGGCGAACAGCAACACGGTGACCCGCAACGGCACCGGCGATCCCGGTTCGAACCTGGCCATCGGCAAGGAGATGGTCGAGTCCGGCCACGTGCACACGTTCGTCGCGGCCAACGCCAACGACAACAACACGGCCACCTACTGGGAGGGCAACGCCGGTTACCCGAACACGCTGGCGGTCAAGCTCGGCGCCAACGCGAGCGTCAGCTCGGTCGTGCTGAAGCTGAACCCGGACGCCGCGTGGGGCACCCGTACCCAGAACATCCAGGTCCTGGGCCGGGAGCAGAACGCCACGGGCTACACCAACCTGGTGTCGGCGCAGAACTACACGTTCAACCCGGCCTCCGGCGGCAACACGGTGACGATCGACGTCAACGCCACCGTCGCCGACGTCCAGCTGAAGTTCAACGGCAACACCGGCGCACCCGCCGGGCAGATCGCCGAGTTCCAGGTCATCGGCGTCCCCGCGCCGAACCCCGACCTGACGGTCTCGGCTCTCACCTGGTCCCCGAACGCACCGATCGAGACCAACCCGATCACGCTGACCGGCACGGTGCGCAACATCGGCACCGCCGCCTCCGGCGCGACCAATGTCAACTTCTACCTCGGCGGCACGCTGGCCGGCACCGCTCCGGTCGCCGCTCTCGCGGCCGGCGCCCAGGCCACGGTGACCGCGAACATCGGCACCCGCGGCGCGGCCAGCTACTCCGTCAGCGCCAAGGTGGACGAGTCGAACACGGTCTTCGAGCAGAACGAGGGCAACAACACCTTCACCGCGGCGTCGCCGCTGGTGGTCACCGAGGCTCCCGGCCCCGACCTGCAGGTTCTCAGCATCAGCTCCAACCCGCCGAACCCGGCGGTCGGCGCGGCGGTCACCTTCACCGTGGCGGTGAAGAACCGCGGGAACACCGCGACGGGCGCGACCACGGTCACCCGGCTGACGGTGGGCGGCACCACGCTCAACACCAACACCCCGTCGATCGCCGCGGGCGCGACGGTCAACGTGGCCGTCAGCGGCAGCTGGACCGCCACCAGTGGCGGTGCCACCATCACCGCCACCGCCGACGCGACCAACGTCGTCGCCGAGACCAACGAGACCAACAACACGTTCTCCCAGGCGATCGTGGTCGGGCGCGGGGCGGCGGTTCCGTGGGTCGAGTACGAGGCCGAGGCCGCCAGGTACCAGGGCACCCTGCTGACGGCCGACCCGCTGCGCACCTTCGGGCACACCAACTTCGCCACCGAGTCCTCAGGGCGGCAGTCGGTGCGGCTGAACAGCACGGGGCAGTTCGTCGAGTTCACCTCGACCAACTCCGCCAACTCGATCGTGGTGCGCAACTCCATCCCCGACGCGCCGAACGGCGGCGGCATCGAGGCCACCATCAGCCTGTACATCAACGACACCTTCGCCCAGAAGCTGACCCTCTCGTCGCGGCACAGCTGGCTGTACGGGAACAGCGACGGCCCGGAATCCCTGACGAACACCCCGCAGGCCGACGCCCGGCGGTTGTTCGACGAGTCGCACGCGCTGCTGCCGTCGACCTACCCGGTGGGGACCAAGTTCCGGTTGCAGCGCGACGCCACCGACACGGCCTCGTTCTACATCATCGACCTGATCGACCTGGAGCAGGTGGCGCCACCGGCGAGCCAGCCGGCCGGCTGCACCTCGATCACGGCGTACGGCGCGGTGCCCAACGACGGGCTCGACGACACGGCCGCCATCCAGCGGGCGGTGACGGACGACCAGAACGGGGTCATCAGCTGCGTGTGGATCCCGGCGGGACAGTGGCGTCAGGAGAAGAAGATCCTCACCGACGACCCGCTGAACCGGGGTCAGTTCAACCAGGTGGGCATCAGCAACGTCACGATCCGCGGAGCGGGGATGTGGCACTCCCAGCTGTACACCCTGACCGAGCCGCACCTGGCGACCGGCGGCATCAACCACCCGCACGAGGGCAACTTCGGCTTCGACATCGACGACAACGTCCAGATCTCCGACATCGCCATCTTCGGCTCGGGCCGCATTCGCGGCGGCGACGGCAACGCCGAGGGCGGGGTGGGGCTGAACGGGCGGTTCGGCAAGAACACCAAGATCTCCAACGTGTGGATCGAGCACGCCAACGTGGGCGTCTGGGTCGGCCGTGACTACGACAACATCCCGGATCTGTGGGGACCCGCCGACGGGCTGGACTTCAGCGGCATGCGCATCCGCAACACCTATGCCGACGGCATCAACTTCAGCAACGGCACGCGGAACTCGCGGGTGTTCAACTCGTCGTTCCGCACCACCGGCGACGACTCCCTGGCGGTCTGGGCCAACCGGTACGTCAAGGACCCGGCGGTGGACATCGGGCACGACAACCAGTTCATCAACAACACCATCCAGCTGCCCTGGCGGGCGACCGGCATCGCGATCTACGGCGGCTACGGCAACAAGATCGAGAACAACCTGGTCTACGACACCATGAACTACCCGGGCATCATGCTGGCGACCGACCACGACCCGCTGCCCTTCTCCGGGCAGACCCTGATAGCCAACAACGCGCTCTACCGGTGCGGCGGCGTCTTCTGGAACGAGGACCAGGAGTTCGGCGCCATCACGCTCTTCGCGGCGAACCGGGACATCACCGGTGTCACCATCCGGGACACCGACATCTACGACTCGACCTACGACGGCATCCAGTTCAAGACCGGGGGCGGCAACATGCCGGGCGTCGCGGTCACCAATGTGCGGATCGACAAGTCCAACAACGGTGCCGGCATCCTGGCGATGAGCGGCGCCCGCGGCAGCGCGACGCTGACGAACGTCACCATCACCAACTCGGCCAAGGGCAACATCGTGAAGGAACCGGGGTCGAGCTTCGTGATCACCCCCTAGTCTTCCCGCGCCTGAGAACGACCGGCCATGTGGTGTGCTTCCCAACCTGGACACCGCATGGCCGGTCGTACCGCTCCTAGGCCGAGGTACGGCGCCGGAACAGCACCGCCGCGACGGGGATGCTGATCACCACGCCGGCGGCCAGCCAGGCGGTGGCGAGCCACCCCGCGTCGCCCACGGGGTGGTCGAGGAGCAGCCCGCGTAGCGTCTTCACCATCGGCGTGGTCGGCTGGTGCTCGGCGAAACCGCGGAGCAGGCTCGGCATGGTCTCCGCGGGGACGACGCCGTCCGACAGGTACGGGAAGAAGATCACGACGAAGCTGAAGGCACCGGCGGCCTGGGCCGAGGTGACCAGCAGTCCCCAGAGCACCGCGATCGCGGACACCGCCAGGACGTACCCGATGACGAGAAGCAGCGCCAGCGCCCAGTCGGCGAGCGTGGCGTCGGGGCGGAAACCCAGGGCGATCGCCACGGCCAGGGCGATCCCGGTCGCCACCACGTTGCGGACCACCGAGGCGACGACATGCCCGGCGGGCACCACCCAGCCGCTGATGGGCAGGGTCCGGAAGCGGTCGATCATTCCTTGGGTCATCTCGTCCGTGACGCTCACGGCGGTCAACGCGGCGCCGTACCCGCCGGACATGAGCAGCACGGTGGGAACGACGAAGTCGATGTAGGTCAGCCCGCTGGACCCGGTGGTGATCGCGCCACCGAAGACGTAGACGAAGAGGATCATGATGAGCGTCGGCAGCGCGATGTTCACGATGAGCGCGTCGGGGGTGCGCGTCTCGTGGCGCAGCGCGCGGGTGACCAGACGCCCCAGATCGCCCATCGTCGTCCCGCTCATACCGCCACCGCCGTGAACTCGAAGAAGACGTCGTCCAGGGTGGGGCTGCGCAGCTCGACCCGCTCGACGGCGATGCCCTCCTCCGCCAGCAGGTTCAGCGTGTGACGCAACTGGTCGGGGCCCTGCAGTGCCAGGGTGACCTCCCGCGCGTCGGCGTCGAGATGCGGTCCGGTGCCGGTGGCCAGGACGGTGCCGGCCCGGGAGACGTCCTCGGCCCGTGACAGGTGCAGCACCAGGCGCTCCGCGCCCACCTGGCGCTTGAGGGCGGCCGGGGTGTCGTCGGCGACGACGCGGCCGTTGTTGATCACCGCGATGCGGTCGGCGAGCCGGTCGGCCTCCTCCAGGTACTGGGTGGTCAGCAGGATGGTGGTGCCGGAGGCGAGCAGTTCGCGGATCACCGACCAGAGCTCCGCCCGGCTGCGCGGGTCAAGGCCGGTGGTGGGCTCGTCGAGGAAGAGGATCCGCGGTACGGCCACCATGCTCGCCGCCAGATCGAGGCGGCGGCGCATCCCGCCGGAGTAGGTGGAGACCCGGCGGTTCGCGGCGGCGCCGAGATCGAACCGTTCGAGGAGTTCGGCCGCCCGCCGCCGGGCTTCCCGCCTGCCCAGGTGGTGCAGGCCGGCGAACAGCTCCAGGTTCTCCCTTCCGGTGAGCAGGTCGTCCACCGTGGCCTGCTGGGCGGTCAGGCCGATGCTGCGCCGTACCGCGACGCCTTCCCGCGCGACGTCGTGGCCGCCCACCGTGGCGGTGCCGCTGTCCGCGGCGAGCAGCGTGGTCAGGATCCGGACCGTTGTCGTCTTGCCTGACCCGTTCGGTCCGAGCAGGGCCAGCAGCGAGCCGGTCGGAACGGTCAGCTCGACTCCGTTCAGCACCCGCGTCGCACCGAAGGATTTGCCCAGGCCACGGGCATGGATCGCGGCGTCGGTCACGCTCGCCCTTTCTGTGTACGTCGTACCGTGTATCTTATACATAGATTAATCTGTACCAGATACACAGTTGGAGTGCCAAGGCTTCCGGCATTCGACGGCAGGGGATCCGTCATGGCGCGAACCGGCGCCGGGTACCGCGGCCACGCCCGGGTCCGGCGGGAGCCTCGGTCGCCGGGCCGGCCTCCCGGTTCGGCATGACGACAACGGCGCCGAACCATGGGCGGGGAAAGGTGGACGCGCCACCCGTCGCCGGAGTCGGAGCGGTTCGTCGTCGTGACGATGGACGGCCCTCCGGCGACGTCGGTACGGCCGTGCCGAGCGGGATGTTCGGCGCCAAGGCTCCCGAGAACCCGCGGGCAGGCGCCCTGGACCGGTCCACGTCGCTGATCCTGACCGGGATCGCGATGCTGGAACCGTCGCGCCGGTAGGCGGGTCAGCCCGCCTGTCGACGCGAGGTGACCAGCCCGCAGTCGTAGGCGGTGGCGACGACATGGGCGCGGCTGGACAGACCGAGTTTGCTCATCGCGCGGTTGAGGTGGGTTTTCACGGTGGCCTGGCTCAGGCACAGCTTCTGGGCGATGTCATGGTTGGACAGCGTCTGGCCGACCAGGGTGAAGATCTCAAGCTCGCGAGCGGTCAAAGCAAAAAGCTGGGACATGTCATGATCGGGCACCGCGGGCGGGGCGGGCGTGAACGCCTCGATCAATCGCTGGGTACTGGTGGGTGACAGCAGGACGTCCCCGGCCGCGACGGTGTGAATGGCGGACAGGAGGCGCTTGGCCGGGGTCTGCTTGAGCAGGAAGCCGGAGGCTCCGGCGCGCAGCGCCTGGTAGACGTACTCATCGATGTCGAAAGTGGTCAGAATGAGTATCTGCGGGGTACGAGACGCGCCGCCGTCGGCCAGGCTGTCGGCCAGGATGCGCTTGGTCGCGGCGATGCCGTCCATGCCCGGCATGCGGATGTCCATCAAGATCACATCAGGGCGGGTGGCGGCGGCGCACTGGACGGCCTCGTGACCGTCCGAGGCCTCACCGGCTACTTCAAGGTCCGGAGCGGCGCGCAGGAGGGCGGTCAGTCCCGCCCGGATGAGTTCCTGATCGTCGGCTACCAGAACCCTGATCATCGTCACCTCTCGCTGGTTAGGGCGGCGGGCTCCTGGCCGGGACGGGTGAGCAGGGGAAGGGTCGCCACGACCTGGAATCCGCCCGTGGGGCGAGAACCGGTGATGATCGTGCCCTGGTACAGCTTGACCCGCTCAGTCATGCCGATCAATCCCTGGCCTGGTGTGTTCTGGATCACTTCGACCGGTTGGCCGGTACCGAGGCGGCCGTCGTCGCGCACCTGTAACGTCAGGACGCCCGCGCCGTAGGTGAAGGTCACCCGCACCCGGGTGGGCGCGGCGTGCTTGACGACGTTCGTCAGGCACTCCTGGATGATCCGATAGACGCACAGATCCAGCCCCTGGGGCAGGGGCTGCTCGTTGCCGGTCACGGTCACCTCCACCGTCACCCCGGCCGTGCGCACCCGTTCGACCAGTGTTTCCAGGTCCCCCAGTCCGGGCGTCACGTCGTAGCGCGTCTCCTGCTCGTCGTCGGCCCCGATTCGCAGGATCAACAGCAGCAGTCGCATCTCGTCCAGGGCCTCACGGGTGGTGTCGGCGATGGTGGCCAGTGCCGTGCCGGCGGTGGCCGGATCGGTTGACAGCACGTACTGGCCCAACTCGGCCTGGACCGCGACCACCGACAGATGATGGGCGACCACGTCGTGCAGTTCGCGGGCGATCCGCGTACGCTCCTGGGCCACCGCCAGCCGGGCCTTGTTCTCCTGCTCGTCACGCAACTGCCGGGTCAGCTCGGTGAGCCGCCGGTTGCTCTCGATGACCATCCGGGTGGCGTTACCGAAAGCCCAGGTGAAGCCGACGGCCAGCAGCGGCCACACGACGGCCATCCAGAACTTGGTGCCGGGGAACACCATCGAGGAGCACCACCACAGGCCGAAGGTCAGCACCGCCCCCGCCAGTGACACCGCCACGGGCCGCTGGACGGCCACGGTGTACAGCACCAGCAGCGCTCCCATCTTGTTCACCTGGGAGTGGTAGCCGAGTGCCAGGTGGACCAGGGACACCGCGCACGAGACCACCAGCACCGTGCACGGTATCCGCCGTCGCAGGGCCAACGGCATGTTCACCGCGATGGTCAGTGCGAGCGACAGGCCGTCCGGCGGACGCGACCCGTACCTGGCATCGCTGAGTTCCCACATCCACATGACGGCGGACAGCGCCACCGCGATCACAGTGTCGACGAGCAGTGGATGCGCCGTGAGAAGTCTCCGCCAGGATGTCCTCGCATAGCTGTACATCAGCGCATGCTAGTCATATTCCCGCTGGCTGACATCCCTCTTCATGCCATATACCGCAGGAGGTGTACAAGGCATAACGCCGTAGGTGTAGAAAAGAACAAACTTTGCGCGGTATGTGGCGGATATACCACTCAGGTAGCTTTTCAAGTGGGGTTTCATCCCATCGAAAACGATCGCGATCCTCTTTCTTCGGAGGCAGAGAGGATCCACGCCGACAATCCGTCCACGACCATGATCCAGACCACTTCGGACCACCGACCCCGGGGAAAGGCTCGAAAACGCTCCCGCGTTCACGGGCCGGTGGGTCGGGGTCCAGGTCGGCCCGGCCCGTTAATGGATCACCACTCGCCATCCACCAAGACGGCGGGGCCGACCTGGACATGGCCTCTCGATCAGTCAACCGACCGGACACGATCCCGATGACATCGAATCCGACGCAACGTCCACGACTTCGCATCAGCTTCAATTCCGGCGATTACCTATTCACCGTATTTCCTGGCAGGCCGGAAACCGGGCCGATATCCGCGCGGGAAGGCGGATCCGCCAATGTCGTTCGGTCCGCCCGGTCGCGGCACGACACGTACGCCGGCCCCTGGCGCCGGCGCTCGCGGTCCTGCCCGTCATGGCGAGGCTGACGCCCGCGGAACGAGCGGCGTACGTTCTCCGGGAGGCGTTCGACCACCCGTACCGGCCGGGCGCGGTGCCCTCCGGCTTCCCACCGCCGGGTCGCCTCGATCCGGGTCCTTCAGGACGGGTCGCCGGGCACCGCGTTGGCAACAGGCGGCCGACGGGAAGGTCAACTCTGCGCGATGGATACTCTGACGTGCTTAAACGTCGTCCGAGGTGTCATAGGTGAGGGCATGGATGCGAACATCGTGTTGCTCGCCATCGTGATCGTGACGGCGCTGTCCTTCGACTTCACCAACGGTTTTCACGACACGGCCAACGCCATGGCGACCTCGATCGCGACCGGGGCGTTGCGGCCCAAGGTGGCGGTCGGGTTGTCGGCGGTGCTGAACTTCGCCGGGGCGTTCCTGTCGCTGAAGGTCGCGGCGACCATCGCGACGGGCATCGTCGACACCGGCGCGATCACCTTGACGGTGGTCTTCGCCGGCCTGATCGGTGGTCTGGCCTGGAATCTGCTGACCTGGTACTTCGGTATTCCCTCCAGTTCCTCGCACGCGTTGATCGGTGGTGTGGTCGGGGCCACGGTGATCGCGGCGGGCACCTCGGCGGTCAAGGGAGCCGGGATCGTGTCCAAGGTGCTGGTCCCGGCCGTGCTCGCGCCGCTGGCGGCGATCCTGGTGGCGGCGGCCGGTACGTACCTGATGTACGTCATCACCGGGAACGCACCGGAGGGAACCCGCGGGCGAGGGCTCAGGTACGGCCAGATCGGCTCGGCGTCACTGGTGTCGCTGGCCCACGGCACCAACGACGCGCAGAAGACGATGGGCGTCATCACGCTGGCGATGATCGCTGCCGGGGCGATCGGCAAGGATGAGGGAACGCCGCTGTGGGTGATCGTGGCCAGTGCGACCGCGATCGCGCTGGGCACCTATCTGGGCGGCTGGCGGGTGATCCGTACCCTGGGCAAGGGGCTGACCGACATCGAGACCCCGCAGGGGTTCACCGCGGAGGGCTCCTCGGCGGCCGTGATCTTCGCCTCCTCCCACTTCGGCCTCCCGCTGTCGACCACGCACGTGTGCACGGGGTCGGTGATCGGTGCGGGCATCGGCAGGCACCTGGACCAGGTGCGCTGGAGCGTCGCGGCCCGGATGGCCGCCGCGTGGCTGGTCACCCTCCCGGCCGCGGCTGTGGTGGGGGCGCTGGCCTGGGCGAGCGCGAGTGTGATCGGCGGCGTGCTGGGCGTGGGAGTGGTCTTCGCCGTCGCCCTGATGCTGTCGGCGGGGCTGTACGTGGCCTCGCAGCGCCGGCCGGTCAACGCCGGCAACGTCAACGACGAGTGGACCGGGCGCCTGGCCCCGGTTCCGGTCTCGGTCCCGGCGGTGAGAGAAGGCTGAGGAGGGCTCATACCACCGTGGCGTAAAGATGCGCGTGGCCGGCGTCGTGACGTCGCCACACCGCGAGGGCGATGAGAGCGGACCGGAAGGCGGGTTATAGATCAACTTCGTAGCGGTAGCCGCGCCCCCGCAGCGTGGTGATCCGCTGTGGATCCTCCCCGTACTCGCTGAGCTTGCGGCGCAGGGCGAACACGTGCACATCCAGCGTCTTGGTCGGCCCGAACCAGTTGGCGTCCCAGACCTGCTCCATCAGCTCCTCGCGGGTGACCACCTCACCGGCGTGGCAGGCCAGCACCGTCAGCAGGTCGAACTCCTTTGGCCGCAGCATGACCTCGTCCTCGGCGATGTAGGCACGCCGGGCGCGCAGGTCCAGACGCAGGCGGGCGACGGACACACCGGACTCCTGCTGCGATACGGTCTGGCGACGCAGATGCGCCCGCAACCTGGCGAGCAGTTCGGTGAGCCGGAACGGTTTGGTCAGATAGTCGTCGGCACCGGCGTCCAACGCCACCACGACCTCGAACTCCTGGACGCGTGCGGTCAGCACCACGATCACCGCCTGCGACAGGGCCGTCCGCAGCCGCCGGCAGACCACCACCCCGTCGGCATCGGGGAGACCGAGATCCAGCAGGACGAGATCGGGGACGAACTGCCGCGCCTGATCCAGCGCCTCACCCCCGGTGATCGCCAGACTCACCTGGTAGCCGCTACTTGACAGCGCCTCGGTCAGCTCCGAACCGATGGACAGATCGTCCTCGACGATCAGCACCCGCGTCATGTATCGATGGTAAGGACTGGGTGTTTTCGCGTACCGGCATCCGGCGGCCAGGTCGTCCCCGGGATCCTCGGTGACCGTGACCGTGACGATCGGCGTGGGTTCCTCACAGGGCCCCGCCGGATCGACGTCACATCCGGGGATGTACGACGGG
>NZ_JBEXUE010000150.1:0-20314 GCF_040614275.1 Streptosporangium sp. NPDC006013 | reverse complement strand
GGCACCGTGCACATGCCGGGCGGGAGCGTGGCCCGAACGCGACGAACGGTCATCCGCCGAGTTCGCCGCGGAGGCGCTCGCCGGGGATGTGTCAGGTCTCCACGCCGATGTGCACCGGACCGGCATCCGGTCTGACCGCGCTGAGGACGCTCGTCGGGATGCGGAACACCCGGCCGGGGGCCGCCGGCCACCACAGCCGCTTCCGTGCGATGACCTTTCCCTCCTGCCGGAGGACGATCCGGGGGAACGGGATGTAGCGGTCGCTCCACAGCAGCAGGCGGCGACGGGCCGGGGCCGGATCCCCCGGACGGAAGATCTCCGGCGCCACCCAGCGGAAGGGCGCGTCGGCGACGAGACGCACCTGCTCGGCCGGCGCGCTCCTGCCGCGCAACCAGTCGATGACGGAGCGCGCGACATGGGCGCCGTCGATCGCCGCGATGTCCGCGGTGTCGACCGGGTGGAGCAGGTTGCCCACGGCGAACACGCCCGGCCTGTCGGTACGTAGCGCGTTGTCGACCAGCGGGCCGTTCGTGCCGGGGTCCATGGTGATTCCCGCCGCGCGTACCAGCTCGTGGTCGGGGATCCAGTCGCCGGTGAGGACGAGCGTGTCGCACTCGACGACCCGCCTGGCGCCGGTGTCGAGGTCCTCGATCTCGACGGCCCGCAGTTCCGGCCGGCCGATGACCTTCGTCACCCGGGTGCGGGTGGCGACCCTGGTACGGAAGAGGATCCTGCCGGGGATGCTGAACAGGGAGTAGGAGTCCGGCCGGGGATACTCGGTGGTCATCAGGACGGTCCGGCAACCGGCCTCGCGCAGGGTCAGCGCGGCCGACCAGCTGACCAGCTCGGCGCCGACGACGACGGCCCTCCTGCCGACCTTCCCGTGCTGCAGGTGGACGAGATTCTGCAGGTGCCCGGTGGTGTAGACGCCGTGGGCGCGGTCTCCGGGGATGAGACGGGCCGGTCGTGGGCGCTCCCGGGCACCGGTCGCCAGGATGACGGCCCGCGCCTCGACGCGGATGCGGCCCCGCGGGGTGGTGGCCTCGATCGTCCGGTCACCGGCCCAGTTCGTCACGGTGGCGTTCGTCAGGATCTTCGCACCGGCGGCCTCGGCCTGCCGGACGAGCCTCCTGGCGTAGGCGGGACCGCTCATGAAGCGCCGCATGTCCCTGATCCCGTAGCCGGGATGGTCGCTGTGCCGGGGGATGCCTCCGGCCGTGCTCTCCCGGTCGAGGACGAGGACGTCACCGTTGATCCTCGGCGCGAGTTCGCGGGCGGCGCTCAGCCCGGAGGGGCCGGCGCCGATGATGACGACGGCAGGGGTGAGGGTGGTGATGTCGCCGGGTGTCATCGGCCGGCCTCCAGCGGTGCGTGGCGCTGCTCGCAGGCGCTCTCGCCCCTGCTCTCCAGCAGCTTCTTGATCTCGGCGCCGCAGAAGAACCCCTGGCAGCGCCCGTTCATCGCCCGGGTACGGCGGCGCAGCCCCTCCAGGCCGGCCGGTGGGATCGGTGACCGGAAGGTGTCGCGGATCTCGCCGGCGGTCACCCGCTCGCAGAAGCAGACCACCTTGCCGTAGGCGGGGTCGGCGGCGATCCGGGCGGCGTCCTGGTACGGGCGGGTGAACGCCTCCCCGAGGTTGGGCATGCGGGGCGGCTCCGGCAGGTTCTCCCGTGGTACGAGCGCCAGCCCGGCGTCGCGGACGAGGTCGGCGACGTGCTCGGCGATGGCGATGCCGGCGGTCAGGCCGGTCGAGCGGATCCCGCCGGCCAGCAGGTAGCGCCGCCCGGCGTCGGCCTCGATGAGGTAGTCGGGGTGGTCGCTCGCCGCGCGCAGGCCCGCGTAGGTCGCGGTGACCTCCTCAAGCAGCAGGTCGGGCATCAGCTTCTCGCCCTTGCCCAGCAGGAACTCGAATCCCCGCTCCGAGGTCCCGGTGTCGGTGCGGTCGACGAGGTCCTCGGCGGTGGGACCGAGCAGCACGTTGCCGTAGACGGTGGGGCTGATCAGCACGCCCTTGCCGCGCGAGCTGGGCACCGGCAGAATGATCTTGTTGACCATCGGGCGGGCGAGCTTGTCGTAGACCAGCAGCTCGCCGCGGCGCGGCGTGACCGTGAAACGGTCGTGGCCGAACAGCCGGTCGATGACGTCGGCGCCGAGCCCGGCCGCGTTGACCACCCAGCGGGCGTGCACATCCCCGCCGGAAGCGCGCAGCACCGTGCGGTCGCCGAGGTCCTCGACCGAGGTGACCGCCCGGTTCAGCAGCAGCGTCACGCCGCGGCCGACCGCGTCCGTGGCCAGGGCGAGGTTGGTGGTCCAGGTGCAGATGATCGACTCGTCGGGAACGGTCAGGCCGCCCAGGGCGCCTTCCCCGAGGTGGGGAAGTTGCCGGTACACCTCCTCGGGGCCGACGATCTCCGTCTTGCCGTACCCGTTCTGCTCCGCCTTCCGGCGCAGGCCCGGCAGCGCGTCGAGCTCCTCGGCGGTCCAGGCCACCAGCAGCGCCCCGGTGTGCTCGACCGGGATGCCGGTCAGCTCGGCGTACTCCGACAGCAGGTGGTAGCCCTCACCGACCAGCCGGGATTCGAGGGTGCCGGGCTTGGCGTCGAAACCGGTGTGCAGGATGGCGGTGTTCGCCTTGCTCGTACCGTCACCGACGTCGTCGCGCGCGTCGAGCAGCGCGACGCTCAGCTCGTAGCCGGCCAGCTTCCTGGCGATGGCCGAGCCGACGATGCCGGCACCGATCACCGCCACGTCGAACGTGGTGTTCATCGTGTTCCCTCCCGCGCCAGGGTGGCGTTGACCGCCTCCGCCCAGCGGGAGCGGAAGTCGGCCGCCTGATCAGCGGACCATCGGGGTTCGTAGGTCGTGCTGGGCTCCCACGGGTGGACCGCGTCCGCGAGGGAGAGCGACGGGTCGAGCGAGGCGCGGGCCAGCGCCACCGCCCCCATCGGGGTGGCGTGCTGGGAGGGGTAGACGTCGATCCGGATCCGCATCAGGTCGGCGACCGCCTGCATGAGGACCCTGCTCCGGGTGAGCCCGCCGTCCACCCGCAGCCGGGTCAGCGGCTGCCCGAGGTCGGCGGCGACGAGGTCGCCGAGCTCGGCGACCTGCGCCGCGATCCCCTGCAGTACGGCGAGCACGAGGTGCCCGGAACCGGTGGAGAGGGTCAGCCCGGAGAACGAGGCCTTGGCGTCGGGACGCCACCAGGGGGCCGCCAGGCCGGCCAGTGCCGGCACGCACAGCACCCCCTCGGCGTCCGCCGCCGCGACCACGTCCAGGTCCGCGGCGCTACGGATGAAGCCGAGATCCTGGATCCACCGTACGGCGGAGGCGGCCGTGTAGACCTGGCCGTCGAAGCAGTACGAGGTCTCCCCCCGGACCCGCCAGGCGACCGAGGCGGCCAGGTGGGCGGTGGAGCGCGCGGCGGAGGTGCCGGTGTTGGCCAGCAGGAACGCGCCGGTGCCGAAGGTGCACTTCGCCTCTCCGGCGTGTCTGCAGTTCTCGGCGAGCAGGGCGGCCTGCTGGTCGACCACGAGCCCGCCGACGGGGACGTTCCCGCCGAACGCGGAGGTGTGGCCGACCACCTCGTCACAGGAGACGATGCGCGGCAGGCGCTCGGTGCCGAGCCCGAACAGCTCCAGCAGTTCCGGGTCCCACTCGGCGTCGTCGAGCCGGGTGACCAGCGACCGGCTGGCCGTGGCGACGTCCGTGACGAACTCCCCGGTCAGATGGTGGATGATCCAGGAGTCGGAGGTGGTGACCACCCCTTCACCCGTCACGTTCCGGCGCAGCCAGGCCATCTTCGGGGCGGAGAAGTACGGGTCCAGGATCAGCCCGGTGGTCGCGGCGATCCGGTCCTTGAACTCCTCCAGCTCCGCGCAGACGCCCTCCGAGCGGCGATCCTGCCAGACGATGGCGGCCGAGAGGGGCTCGCCGGTGACGGGGTCCCACGCCAGGACGGTCTCACCCTGGTTCGCCAGCGTGACGGCGTCGATCCGCACTCCGGCCCGCGCGACGGCCTGGCGGCCGGCGTTGAGCACCGAGTCGAGCAGTTCCCTGGGGTTCTGCTCGACTCCGCCTCCGGGCAGGTAGGTGGGGCGGACCGGGACCTCGGCGAGGCCGAGCACCTCGCCGCGGGCGTCGACGACGATCGCCTTGGTGCCGGATGTTCCCTGGTCTATCGCCAGTACCGTGGTCACCGCCGGTGGGTCCCCTCCGTGCGCCTGCCCTTGGCCGCCCCCGCGGCATCGGCGGTCAGCTCCGCGTCGATGGAGTGCATGTCCGGCATCACCAGGCCCTTCGTGCCCTTGGTGAACAGCAGGTAGGCAAAGTACACGGCGCCGATGGCGAGCATGATGAGCACGTAGACCCACGGCTCCACGAACGAGGCGTCACGGAAGAGCAGCAGCTCGAACGCGAGCCAGATCAGCGCGACGACGATCACTGGGATCTCCCAGCGCCCCAGGTCGAACCCCTTGCTCGGCGGCAGCGACTTCCGCTTGACCACGTACATGATGACGGTTCCGGTGTAGATGATCGCCGGCAGCAGGGTGGCGGCGGCGAACAGGCCGAAGAGGGCGTCGGTCCGGGTGGAGAAGACCGCCAGGATCAGCTCGCCGATGACGAACATGAAGACGGTGGCGTTCAGCGGGGTGCCGAAGCGCGGGGAGACCTTTTGCAGGCCCTGCCAGCCGGGGAAGCGCTGGTCGCGGGACATCGCCCAGACCAGCCGCACGCCGGTCATCAGGATCACCATGCCGCAGGCGAAGATCGCGATGACCACCAGCACGAGCAGCGCCGTACCCACCACGGGGCCGAGCGACCGGCTGATCACGTCCGCGACCGGGGTTCCCGACTTGGCCAGCTCGACCGGGTCGCCGGCGAGCAGGGTGACGGCGACGAGGAACAGGAAGCCGAGCACACCGGAGGCGAGAACCGCCTGCCACATGGCGCGGGGGACGACCCGGGCCGGGTCCTTGGTCTCCTCGGCGAGGTTGGCCGCCGACTCGAAACCGACGATCGTGAACGCGCCGAGCAGGAAGCCCAGCATCCACGGACCGGCCGAGGTGAGCGTGCCCATGCTGAGGTAGCCCTCGGACGGGATGGCGCCGGTGCTGAACAGGTTGGCGAAGTTGACCTCCTTGGCGATGAAACCCACGATCAGCAGCAGCAGGACGAGGGCGATCATGCCGATCAGCTCCGCCGTCACGGCGAAGTTGTTGACCCGCTCGGTCCACTTCGTGGAGAGCCCGACCAGCAGCGCCTGGCACATGATGACCACACCGGTGATCACCCAGGCGTTCAGCGCGGTGCCCTCGTAGCCGAGCAGCACCGGCATCACGGTGGAGGCGATGGTGTAGTCCACCGCCACGACCACGACCGCGAGGAACGAGAACGAGACCCAGCCGATGATCCAGCCGAGCACGGGGTTCGCCAGCCGGGACATCCACTGGTAGGAGTATCCGGTCACCGGGATGCGCGCGGCCAGCGAGCCGAAGATGAACGCGACGGCGAGCTGACCGATGATCACGATCGGCCAGGTCCAGATGCCCGCGGGGCCCGAGGTGTTCAGCACCGAGCCGTAGGTGGTGAAAATGCCGGTGGCGATCGAGACGAAGGCGAATGCCACGGCGAACGAGGCGAAACGCCCGGTGCCGCGCTTCATCGCCTGCTTGTAACCGAATTCCTCAACACTTGCGCCGCTCTCCTGATTGCCCGGCGCGGGTGGTGAATACTGGGTCATGGACCTACAACTCCTGTGTTTCCTGTCAGATGGTGCATCGGCGTGCTGGTCCGAGCCGGGTGGCGTTGCCGCGCCGCCCGGCTCCTTCGACGGTGGAGAACGTTCAAGAGAGCACCATCACCCCGCCCCCGCGGGTGATCGCGTCCTGGATGCCGGAGGGTGGTTCCGCCTCGGTGATGAGACCGCCGAGCTCGCCCAGCTCGGCGACCCGGTGCCGGGCGACCAGGCCGAACTTGCTTGAGTCGGCGAGTACGTACGAACGCGTCGCGTTCCTGAGGATGATCTTCCGGACCGCGATCTCGTCCAGGTAGTAGTCGGTCAGGCCGGCCGCAGCGTCGACGCCGCCCGATCCGAGGAACGCGACGTCCGGGTTGAGGTCCGCGAAGAACGCCTGGGCCACCGAGTTCGAGAGCGCGAGGTCTCCGCCGCGCAGCCTGCCCCCGCAGACGAGGACCTCGATGCCGGGCCGCTCGGAGAGTTCCGCCGCGACCAGCAGGGAACACGTGGCCACGGTTCCGGTGAAGTCGAGCGGCAGGGCACGGGCGACCTGGACGGCGGTGGTTCCCACGTCGATCACCACGGTCTGGCCGGGGTGCACCAGCCCGGCGGCGGCACGGCCGATGCGCGTCTTGGCGTCCGCGGCGGTCCCGGTGCGTTCGGCGAAGGGGGCCTCCTCGCCGGCGGCCTGCCCGAGCGTGATGGTCGCGCCCCCGTGCACGCGCGACAGCCTCCCCTGGCGCTCAAGCGCCACGAAGTCACGGCGGATCGTCTCCGCTGACACGCCGAGCTCGTGCGCGAGGTCGTCGGTGCTGACGACCCGGGAGATCCGCAGTGCCTCCCCGATGCGCGCATGCCGCTCAGCGGGCAGCACGACTGCCCACTTCTGTGGAAGTTTGTGCATGCATGAGGGGAATTATGCTTTGGTGTGGTTATCGCGTCAATACATTGCGCTATCGGGTTGGAAACCTTTACCGAGGTTTCCGTCTGCCGGCGGGCGATGTGGAGCCCGCTGACCTCGGCTCATAAGCGGACCGTAAGCCCTTGGGAGCCTCTCGCCGGGTGACCGCCCCGGGCGTTCCCGGTCATCCGCGGGCACCGAGGTCGCTCTCCGGCAGCGCCGGTCGGGAGTGCGGTCCGGAATCTCGTCGCCCATCCATCTGTGCCATCTCGACGGCCCCGGACGGCCGGAGCCTCTAGGTGGGGATCGTGGGATCCCCGGCGGCCTCCCGCAGCGCGGTGAGTGCCTCTTCGGCTGATCCGCCGAGCCTGATCACCTCGGCGAGATAGACGGAGGCGTGCCGCCGGATCAGGTCGGCCCGCGCCACCCGGGGCTTGGACTGGGGAAGTACGCGGGTGCCGTCGCCGCGCTTCGCGGTGACGTGACCGGACTGTTCGAGCTCCTTGTAGGCCCGGGCCACCGTTCCCGCGGCCAGTCCGAGGTCGGCCGCGAGCTGGCGCACTGGCGGCAGCCGGGCGCCCGCCTCCAGAACCCCGCAGCCGATCAGTTCGGCGAGCTGCGCGCGGACCTGCTCGTAGGGGGGTGAGGGGCTGGTGACATCAACCTTGATCATGAAACCTTGACTTTAGGCGAGGAGAGCAGCTCGGCGAGATACCAGATCGCCGAACCTGCGGCCAGGAACGCGACCCCGATGAGGGCTGGGGGCGCGGTCATACTCCAGTCGGGAAGGTAGGCGCTGTTCTTGACGGTGCCGGCGGCGATCAACGCGATGCCGCTCAACGGCAGTGCCACGCAGAGCCCGTAGGCCGCGGTGACGACCCGTGCGGAGTGGGCACGCTGTGCTTCGTCCACCGCCCTGGTGGCCGGATCGAGGCCTGGGCGGCCACGCCGGACGATGCGGTGCAGCACCAGGGCGGAGAGCACCAGCGCGACCGCCAGCGCGGCCAGGATCGGCCATGCGTAGAACCAGCCGGGCCACGGGCTGGTCGACTGGCGAACCATGCCGTCCGGGCTGAAGGTGGACAGGGTCCGCCCGGGCCGGCCCAGATCATCGGCGCTCGCCGTGGCGACGGTGACGGTCAGCAGCCCGACAGTGATCACCGACAGTGTGGCGGCCAGCGACGTGGAGAACCTGGGCAGGTAGTGGCGAATCCTCCGGGTCTCCAGTGACGCGTCCCGGATCGGGCCGCCGGGAGGCTTGGCGGCGAGCTCTCCGGCGAGGGTGCCCAGGATGAGGCAGAGTCCCAGGACCGGGGCGGCGAGCATCGGTCCGCGCCCGAGGGCGCCGGTGTCGGCGATCAGTCCGGCGGCGACGATTCCGGCCACCAGGCCGATGACCCTGGCCAGCAGGGCCCGCCGCGCGGTGGTCCGCAGTGCGCGAAGGCCGTCATCGACCGGCAGCCGTACGGTCCGTGCCATGGACACCAGCACGGAGATGAGCACGACCGCGAGAGTCAGGAGGATCAGGGCGATGAATGGGATACCGATGGACATGCGACTCCTTGTATCAACAAAGCGATACAAATAGTCGCATGCTCTGTTCGCTTGTATCAAATCATTGATACAAGTCGCCGTTCCGCTCGGAGGGGTCGATCCCGGGTCTGAGACCTCCGGTCAGAGGTCGCCCGCGAGTCCGAAGCCGGAGGGGCCGCGCCCGAGGTCCCTGATCAGAGGTCGGCGGCGAGGCGGAAGCCGGTGTTGCCCGAGCTGCTGTCCGGGGTGTTGGAGCTCCGGGCGGCGACCCGGTAGCGGTTGCAGTAGGAGTCGTGGCACAGGTAGGAGCCGCCCCGTATCACCCGCGAGGTTCCGGTCTCGGGTCCGCGAGGATCCTCAAGCGGCCGGGAGAGATGGTCGGTGCCGAACCAGTCCGCGCACCACTCCCAGGCGTTGCCGACCATGTTGTGCAGGCCGTAGCCGTTGGGCCGGTACGACTTCACCGGCGCGGTGCCGAGATGGCCGTCCGCTCCGGTGTTGTGCGTGGGGAAGCGGCCCTGCCAGATGTTGCAGCGGTGCTGCCCGCGCGGGGTCAGCTCGTCGCCCCACGGGTATCGTGCCTGGTCCAGGCCACCCCGAGCGGCGTACTCCCACTCGGCCTCGGTCGGCAGCCTGCCGCCCGCCCAGGCACAGTAGGCCGCCGCGTCCCGCCAGGAGACGTGCACCACCGGGTGGTCCTGCCGGCCGTTGACCGTGCTGCCGGGCCCCTGGGGCGCCTGCCAGCTGGTGCCCTCGATCACCAGCCACCAGGGAGTCTCGGCCGGGGAGGGCGCCCGCCTCCGGAGGTCCGGCGCGACCAGCAGGTGGAAGACGTAGGACCAGTTGAACCGCTCGGCGTCCGTGACGTATCCGGTCGCCTTCACGAACGCCGCGAACTGCGCGTTGGTCACCGCGGTGCGCGCCAGCAGGAAGGGCCGCACCGTCACGGTCCTGATCGGCCCCTCCCCGTCGGCGGGGAACCCCTCGGCGTCGTCGGTCCCCATCCGGAACGCGCCGCCGTCCAGCCGGATGAGCCCGCTCGGCCGCCGGGGCGCGGGGGCGACGGCCACCGGCCGCGGTTCACGGCCGTCCTCGTCTCCGCTACGGCCGGGCGCGCAGCAGTGTCCGCTCATCGCGTTCCTCCCCGCGGTGTCTCGATCGATGAAGCCAAGGGGGTGGCCCCGGGCAGACGGGGCCACCCCTCGACGGCATCCGGTGGGAGAGAGATCATTCCCACCAGGTGCTGTCGGTGTCCGGGAAACGCCAGACCTCTTCCGTGTTGTGCTGGGGAAGCTCGGTGACCCGGAGCCCGGAGTTCACCGGGTCCTCGTACCGGCCGAAGTACCTCTCCACCCGCCCGGTCAGGTCGGCGACGAGATCCGCGTGCCGGGGGTCCGCGTAGAGGTTGACCGTCTCGCGCGGATCGGCGACCAGGTCGATCAGCTCGGCGGGGCCGCCGGGGTAGCGCAGGGTGAGCTTGTGGGTCCGGGTGCGGATCATCCGCAGGTTCCCGTACTCGCCGTACACCTCCTCGGGCCACTCGGCCACGTGCCCCCCGGCCAGCAGCGGCGCGAAGCTGCGGCCCGGGTAGTTGCGCTCGGCGAGCGTCTCGGCGGGCAGCGCGACGCCGGTGTGGTCGAGGATGGTGCGGAACAGGTCGCAGTGGGTGACCATCTCGGACCTGGACTGGTCGCCGAGCAGCGCGCCCGGCCGGTTCAGGATGAGCGGCACCCGGATGGATTCCTCCACCATGTTGTACGGCTTGGTGCCGTTTCCCTTGCCCCAGATGCCGTGGTGACCCATGTTCAGGCCGTGGTCGGAGGTGTAGACGATCAGCGTGTTCTCGCGCAGGCCCTGGGTCTCCAGCTCGTCGACGAGCCGGCCGACCTGTTCGTCCACCTCCGAGGCCGAGGCGTAGTACTGGGCCAGCGCCTCCCGCCGGTTCCTGCGGCTCGGCATCAGCGACTCCGAGGCCATCCGCCCGAAGGGGTAACTGGCCTCGTCCGGGACGTCGGCGAAGGTGCTCTGCCGGTAGCGGGACACGTGCCGCTCGGGGCGGCCCTCCCACGGGCTGTGCGTGCCGACGTAGCCGACGTGCAGGAAGAACGGCTTCTCCTCGTCGCGGGCGCGCAGGAAGTCGATCGCCCGGTCGGTGACGCCGTGCCGGTTGTAGCCGCCGCGGAAGGCGGGCGAGTGCTCCCAGGGGCTGTCGAGGTGCTCGGTGTGCGTGCGCTCGTCGGCGACCTCGTACCAGAAGTCGAAACCGGGGGCGCGCTCGAACGACCTGCCCAGGTGCCACTTGCCGGCCAGCCCCGTGGTGTACCCGTGATCACGCAGGATCTCCGGCAGGGTCAGCTCGTCGGCGATCCAGTTGCGCCGGTCCACCTCCGGGTCCCACACGTTGAGGTAGTCGTGCACCCCGTGCTGCGAGGAGAGCCTCCCGGTCAGGAAGGCCGCGCGCCCGGGGGAGCAGACCGGGGTGGGGGTGAAGGAGTTCTCCATCCGCACACCGGTGGCGGCCAGGTAGTCCAGCGTCGGGGTCTGCACCTCCGAGTTGCCGTAACAGCCCAGCGCCCACGAGGCGTGGTCGTCGAGGAAGACGACGAGGACATTGGGACGCACTGGTCCTCCTGGTTGTGACATCAGTAGCCGCCCGCGGAGAAGAGGTAACGGCGCAGGAACGTCGACCCGATGCGCTTCCAGAGCCGGTCGACGATGAAGCCGAGGATTCCGAAGCACAGGATGCCGACGAAGATCTGGTCGGTCCTGAAGTAGGTGCGCGCGTTCCAGATGAGGAAGCCGATGCCGTTCTGCGTCGCGAGGGCCTCGGCCGCCACGATCACCAGGAAGGCGTTGGCGAGCGCCAGCCGCATACCGGTGAAGATGTGCGGGACGGTGGCGGGGAACACCACGGCCCGCAGCAGGGTGACCCTGCCCGCGCCCATGCTGCGCGCCGCGTTGAGCTTGTCGGGGTGCACCGAGGCCGCGCCGCTGGCGGTGTTCACCATCACGATGAACGCCGCCGAGTAGGCGACGAGGTTGACCTTCGACGCCTCCCCGATGCCGAACCAGAGAATGAAGACCGACACCAGCGCGAGTGCCGGGACGAACCGGAAGAAGTGAATGAACGGATCGACGATGGCCCTGGCGACCCGCGAGGTCCCGGCGAGGATGCCGAGCGGAATCGCGATCACCGATCCGAGGATCCAGCCCAGGAAGACCCGCTGCAGGCTGATCAGGATCGCGCTGCCGAGCGTGCCGTTCGAGATCAGCTCGACCGCGGCGTCGGCCACCGTGGTGGGCGGCGGGAACAGCGTCGGGTCGGTGCCGAGCGTGGCCAGCTGCCACAGGATGACGAACGCCACCACGGCGGCTACCGAGTAGAGCGAGGAACGGCGGAGTCGGCCCACAGCTTGTTCACCTCCTCCTCGATGTCGATCTCGACCTGGCGGGCGAGCTCGACGAATCCGGGGGAGAACTCGTCGCGCGGGTAGGGCAGGTCGACCTGGTACATGCTCTTGATACCCGACACCGGTGGCGCGGACATCACCGCGATGCGCTGGCCGAGCAGTACGGCCTCGCGGATGTCGTGGGTCACGTAGATCACCGTCCGCACCTCCTCCCGCCACAGGCGCGACACCTCGTGCTGGAGGAGTTTCCTGGTCTGGGCGTCCAGGGCGGCGAAGGGCTCGTCCATCAGCACGATCCCCGGCGAGACCGCCAGCACCCTGGCGATCTGCACGCGCTGCTTCATACCGCCGGACAGCTCGTGCGGGTACTTGCCCGCGGCGTTCTGCAGCCCGACCTTGCGCAGGTAGTCGTCGGCGACGGCCGAGCGCTCCGCGCGGGGACGGCCCTGCATGCGCAGGCCGAACTCGACGTTCTGCTTGGCGGTGAGCCACTCCATCAGCGGCACGTCGACGTTCTGGAAGATCATCGCCCGGTCCGCCCCCGGCCGGGTGACCGGCCCCTCGGGCGTGCGGACGTCGCCCTCCGTCGCGTCGGCGATGCCCGCGATCAGGCGGAGCAACGTCGACTTGCCGCACCCGCTGGGACCGACGATCACGAAGAACTCACCGGCGTCGACGGTCAGGTCCAGATGCCGCAGGACCCAGTCCCCGCGGCCCCCGGTGAAGTCGATGCCTATGTCACGGAACGAAACCGCCTCGTTCCGTTCAACGCCGGTCACTTGTCGACCTCGACCTTTTCTCCCACCACGGCCCGCATGGCGGTGAGGTCCACGATCTGCGAGACGTCGGTGACGCCGGCGAGCTTGCCGAGGTCGACCAGGTACTTCTGCAGGTTGACCAGCTGCTCCATCTGGTCCTTGCTGAGCCCGAGCCCGTAGCCCTGGCCGGGGATGCCGGTCTCCAGTGCCTTGACGTCACCCTTGGTGCCCGCCGCGACGATCCGCGCGGCCTCGGCCGGGTCGGCGGTGACCAGGTCGGTGGCCTTCTGGTACGCCCGCAGCACGCCCTCGACCACGGCGGGGTTCTTGGCCACGAAGTCGGTCCCGCCGACCAGGAAGATCGACTGCACCTGGCGCACCGACTTGTCGTCGGTCATGATCGTGATGTTGGGGTCGGCGGTCGCCTGGTCGACGCCGTTCGCCCAGATCCAGGCCGCGTCGAGCTGGCCGGTCTTCAGCGCGCCGACGATCTCGAACAGGCCGGGCATGGACATGAGCTTGACGTCGCTCTGCGCGATGCCCTGCTGCTCCAGGTACTTCATGGTCACGTACGACTCCAGGGTGCCGTCGACGTAGCCGATGCGCTTGCCGACGAGGTCCTTGGCGCCGGAGATCCCCTTCGTCACGGCCAGCTTGTGGAAGCCCGGTGCCGGAGAGGCGATCGCGCCCAGGATCCGCAGCCTGTCGGAGGCGGCGCTCAGCGCGGCGAAGTCCAGCGCCGGCGCGAGATCGGCCTGGCCGGCGACGACGGCCTTCACCCCGTCGATGCCCTCCTGGTACATCTGCGACTCCACCTGGATCTTCTCCTCGGCGAAGTAGCCCTTCTCCTGGGCCACCCACATCTGGGTGCCGAGCAGGAAGTTGTTCGTGGCGATGCGGACCGTCGCCGGCGCCGCGCTCGTCCCGGTGCCGCCGTCGGTGGCGGGGGTGGTGCTACTGCCGCAGGCCGCAAGCGCGAACAGCGCGATGGCTCCGATAGCTACTGAAAACGGGTGAAAACGCCTCGTGGACATGAGGACTCCGTGGATCTTGAAGGTGAATCGTGAAAAGCGGGGGCGGTCAGGTGCGCGCCGTGCGGACGAATCTCAGTCGGACCGTGTCCGTCCGGTAGTGAATGTCGCTGAAGATCACTGGGTGCCCGGTCTCGCTGTAGCTGGACTGCACGGCGCGGAGCAGGGGAGTGGCGGGGGCCACCTTCAACAGGGTGGCGATCTCGCCGCTCGCTCCCGCGGCCTCCATCTGGACCTCCATCCGGATGACCCGGGTCCGTCCCATCCCCGACAGCAGGGTCAGCAGGTCGACGTTCACATCGGTCAGCGGGGTGAGGTCGAGCTCGCGCCCGTTGAGCAGGGTGGGCACGTAGTCGCGCAGGAAGACCGCCGGGGTCTCGTCCACGTCGAAGACCCGGTCGACCCGCCACACGGTGGCCACCCCGTCCAGCGCGAGGGCCTGGGCGACCTCGGCGTCGGCGCCGACCCGCTCGACCCGGCCGTGGGACACCGTCGGCTCGTGCCCGGCCGAGCGGATCGCGTCCCGGATCGGGATGATCGAGCTGGAGCCGATCACGACCGGCTCGGAGCTGTCGGCCACGAACGTGCCCACACCCCACCGCCTGACCAGCAGGCCCTCACTCCACAGCAGCCAGAGCGCCTCACGCAGGGTGGTGCGGCTCACGCCCCAGCGCTCGGCCAGGTCCTTCTCCGAGGGGAGCTGCGCACCCGGCTGAAGGTCGTCCGCGATGAAGACACGCAGCTCGGCCGCCACCTTGGCCGCGAGGTTCTCACGGATGACCACGTCGTTCCCTTCGCCAGACGTCCAGAGGTCCAACCTCTGCAGGCATATATATAGGGAAATCTAACTGAATGCAATGAGGTGTTCACTTGAGTGAGCAAATGATCTATGGTGACCGTTTTCTGTGGTTCCGCGAAGAAGATCCGGAAAGGCGGGCGTCGACCCGGGCGGGGAAGCGAAGATCGACGGTGTCCCTGATGCGGGGATGAGCGGTCCGAACCTGCGGATCCACCCGGGCGGCGTGCCGATCCGCGACACCGCACCCAGGAACGGGCATGGGAACGTCGGGTGCGCCGACGGCGATCCGGGTCCCTCGGAACCGCTCCTCGGGGGGCGACCAGGCGTGCCCCGATGAGGTCCGCCCCTCTCCCTCGCGCGATCACGGCCGGCGTGGCCGGGCCGTGAGGGGCGCCGGTCTCCGTTTCGTGCTCGCGTGCATCGGGGCGAACGGCCCTTTGGCCGGGGGACTTCGCGAGCGACGGCAGAGTACGCGAACAGCGGAGCTCCAGCCCCTGAAAGTCCCTGGGCTGGAGCTCCGCTTCTTCGTTCACGGCCGGTCCGACCGGTGAGACGCGTTTGACCGCGCGGTTTTTTGTTCGTGGTTATCGGCAGAACCTGTCGTGGCCGTCGTCGTAGCCGTCCAGCCAGCCTCTGTCGTAGTCACTTATTCTTAGTGCGAGGCCGGGCAATTCTCCTGATTTAGCCCGTGGCCTTGAGCAGTCCTGGCCGGCGGCTCGGTAGCCGTCTCGGTAGCCGTTCCAGTACCCTCCCCTCGGGTCCCTGGCCGGTGGGGTCGGGTCCATCGTCCTGCTCTGCAGGGTGCTCGCCACCGGCTGCGCGGGGTCCGGCTCGGCCGAGGCGTGTGAGATCGAGACCGGTCCGAGGGTCAGGGCCGCAAAAAGCGCCGGACCGAGCACCATCAGCTGTCGCTTGCCATACATGGGTTCCTCCTCTGAATGGCCGCGAGCATGGATCACTTGGCGGCCATGGGCACCAGGCACGATATAAGGCGAACCGTTTGCGGCAAGGGATCTGATTGCTCGCTTTCTCATTCTTGAAGTAGGTATGGGCGAAGCCAATTTCCCCGCGATTTCTGTTTGTTCCGGCGACTTCCGGGAAACCGGGCGCCGGATCACCCGCACACCATCTCCCAGGACGTGAACCGGCCGGCCACGGCAACTGGAAGAGGAGCGGGGTTGTCGACGCCCCGCTCCTCTTCTAGCCGTTGCCGTGGTTATGGCTAATGACCACATCGGCTGCAGCTGCTCCCACCACAGTGGTCCGGTGCCTGGTCGGAGGTGAGATCGACGATGGGCTCGAACACGAATGTTTGGTCGGTGATGACATCGACCGGTGTCTCTGTGCTCATGGGCTTCCTTTCACAGTGTGACCCGCTGTGGGCGGGCCACGGCTCGACGACCCGTTGCCGGGCCGATTTCCGCACCGTTCGAGTGACCTCGGTGAGGTCGGCGCGGAGCCTGATGGGGATGGCCCTCCAGGAGCCGTCTCAGTAACGGTCAGGGGCGAGGTTCAGCACGCCGGCCGCCGTGAACCGGGTGAGCATGCCGGTGACCTGGTCGGAGTCGGCGCCGACCGCCGCGATCACCTCCGCGACGGTCCGGGTGCCGTCGCAGCGGCTCAGCAGGGCGGCGGTGGCGTCGTTGATCCGGTAGACCCGGACGGCCGGCTCACCCCACCGGCGTTGCAGCAGGATCGATGTGTGCCGGGCGGGCAGTCGCGAGGGCGGCACCTCGGCGGTGACGTCGTGATCGAAGGAGGCGGTCCGGACGGTGGGGGAGACGCCGGGTATCCCACGTACCGGTCCGTCCGGCGCGAGGGCCGGTTCTCCGGCTGCCTGGGCGGCCCGCCGGTCACCGGCGAGTTGCCCGCACAGCAGTTCATAGCGGGCGAAGTCGACCAGTGGCGCCGGCACCCGGCCGTCGATCCACGTCACCAGTTGCCCGGCCTCCCCGGAATCCACAACCCCCTCGCCCGGTCGCGGCCGGCGAACGGTGGCGGCGGCGAACCCGTCCAGCAGCTCCGGATGGTGGGCCTTCAGCTCGGCGGCGGTGGCGGGCAGGCAGGCCGTCACCTTCTGTACCAGCTTGCTGCGGACGCTCTCGCCGGTGACCCGGAATCCCGCGGGGGAGGCGCCTGCCAGCATGGCCAGCTCGGCGTCGCTCAGCCCATAACGGTGCCGCAGCCGGGCAGGGTGCTCACGCAACGTCGCCAGCTCGGCCTCGTGGGTCAGCACCGCGGCCAGGGCCTCCAGCAGGCCCATCAGACACTCCCTGCCAGGAGGGTCCGGGCCCGGTCGATCTCCGCCAGCAGCTCGTACGGATCATCGGGGAAGTTCCGGTCCCGTTCCACCAGGGTGGCCTGAACGGTGGTGCGGCTCACCAGTTCGGCCAGCAGCTCCCACACCTGGGGCGGTACCGGTTCACCATGGGTGTCGAGGGACGGCTCGCCGTCGCCTGAGTCCTCACCGCCCGCCAGGTGCACCTGAGCCACCCGCTCCACCGGGATGGTGCCGAGGAACTCCAGCGGATCGAAATCGTGATTGCGGGCGTTGATGTCGAGATTGGTCAGGTCCAGTAACAGATGACACTCGCAGTTCTCCATCACCTCGGCGATGAACTGCGCCTCGCTGAGCGGGCCGGCCAGATCCACGTAGTAGGTGATGTTCTCCAGCAGGAACGGCGCCCCCACCGTGTCCTGCACCTTCTGCGCCCGGCGTCCCAGCCGGCGTGCCGTCTCCCGGGTACGGGGCAGCGGTACGAGCACCCCGAGCGCCACCTGATCGGTCCGGGTGAAACAGAGATGGTCGCTGAACCACGGCGCGTCGACCTCGGCGACCAGAGCCGCCAGCGCCTCAAGGTAGTCCCCGTCGACCTCGCGGTCCGACCCGATGGACATCTCCACCCCGTGCGGCACGATCGGGAATCGGGTGGCCAGCGCGCGCAACCGTTCCCGCCTGTCGGCCGGGGCGAACAGGAAGTGCTCAGTGATCACTTCCAGCCAGTCGATCCGGTCGGCATGCTGGTCGATCATCTCTGCGAGCTCGGCCCGGTAACCCAGGCCTGAGCCCAACTCGCGCAATCCGAACACCGTGCACCCCCAAGATCCAGCGTGTGTCGCCATCCAGGGATCTCGCGTTGCCAGTTACCCCCGAATAATTCCCGAGCCCGTTCCCGCCACACTCCCCAGGCAGACAAATGCTGAATTATGCCGAAAAAAGCGGATATGCGCAGAAATGTGGAAAACGTTGATGATGAATTGTCGGTGGCTACGAAGATCTAATCTTCGAAAGATCTTGGATATGCGGGCCGGGGAGCCCTTTCCCGTTTCCATGCGGAAAGGTGCCTCGTGAGGTGGCCGCGTCGCCCCCGCCACCCGCCACCCGCCACCCGTCGGGGCCGACACCCCGGCGGCGTCCGCGATCTCCTGGAAGGTCGTCCCGGTGTGGCCGTGGGTGACGAACAGCCCGTGTGCGGCTTCGACGACGCGGAGTCTGGTCTGTGCGGACCTTCGGTTCCGGCCGTTGACCTCTGACACCGAACTATAGTCACATTTTAAAGTGTGACTTTAATAACTTCATATCCGCGTCGGCGCCCCCGCCGGCCGGGAAGGGGTGAGCGATGACGGCTCTGGGTGGATTCCACCACGTCAAACTGCCGGTCTCGGACGTGCGCAAGAGCATCGAGTGGTACGGGCGGGTGCTCGGCCTTGACGTGGCGATCGAGTTCGTCGAAGCGGGCGTGCTGCGCGGTGTGGCGCTGCGCGACCGGGACGGCACCCTCATGCTGGCGCTGCGCGAGGAGCCCCGGCTGGCCGGGGAACTGCGCGGGTTCGACCCCGTCGCGCTCGGCGTGCCGACCTATGACGCGCTGGTGAAGTGGTCGAATCACCTCGACGCCGTCGGCGCCGCCCACTCCGGAATCGCCGAGGCCAGCATCGGATGGCTGATCAGCGGGGTGACCGACCCCGACGGCATCGAGATCCGCCTCTACACTCTTCAGAAACGTGGGTGAACCCAGCTCTGACCCACCGGCGGGCAGATCACCGAGGCCCGGGTCTCGACCGGCTCGACGAGGAGAACTCGACGTACCACCACACGGTACGGACCGGGGCATGAGCCCGTACGATCATCGGCGGGTACGGCCGGAGCGGTGACGACAGAGGTGTGGCCCGGACGTTAACGCCGTTGTTACCGGTGGTCGGATACGACTTCGATCATGCGGATACTGGTGGTGGAGGACGAGCGGGATCTGGCCGACCTGGTGGCCATGGGGTTGCAGCGGCATGCGATGGCGGTGGACGTGGTCTACGACGGCGAGGCCGCGGTGGAACGGCTGGCCGTCAACGACTACGACGTGCTGGTGCTGGACCGGGACCTGCCCGGGATACCCGGCGACGTGATCTGCCGGGACCTGGTGCGGGCCGGGGCACGTACCCGCATCCTGATGCTGACCGCGGCCGCGTCGGTGCCCGAACGGGTCGCGGGGCTGGGGTTGGGGGCCGACGACTACCTGCCCAAACCCTTCGACTACACCGAACTGGTGGCGCGGGTGCGGGCCCTGGGACGGCGCAGCCAGGCGCCGCTGCCGCCGGTGCTGGAACGGCACGGGATCGTGCTGGACCCCCAGCGGATGCAGGTCTCCCGCGACGGCCGCTTCCTGAGGCTGTCGCTGAAGGAGTACGCGGTGCTCGAAGTGCTGATGCGGGCGAACGGGAGCGTGGTGAGCGCCGAGACGCTGCTGGAATCGGCCTGGGACGAGCACATCGACCCGTTCACCACCGTGGTGCGCGTCATCATCAGCCGGTTGCGCGCCAAGCTCGGCGACCCGCCGTGCATCAGGACCGTGCCGGGCGCCGGGTACCTGCTGTGACCCGGCGTACGGTCTGGGAACGCGCGGCGCCGGATGTCCGCCGTGACCCGGCGTACGATCTGGGAACTCCGCCATGACCCGGCACGCGGCCTGGAAGCCTTTCGGCACGGTACGAGCGCGCCTCACCCTGCTGTACACCGGCCTGTTCCTGGTCACCTCGACGATCCTGCTCATCGTGGTGAACCTGCTGCTCACGAGCGCACTGGAGAGCCGGGTCAGCTCCATCGTGGAGGACTTTCCGCCCTTCGGTGAATTCCCCGCGCCGAGGGCGCCCGGGGCGCCCTCGGCGCCCGGGTGCCCCGGGTGCCTGGTGCGGCCCGAGGTCGTCGACACCATGAACGCTCTGTCCGGTGCGGTGCTGCGGTACCAGTGGACCGTCAGCGCGATCGTGATCGCCGTGCTCACCGTCGTCTCGGTGGTCGCGGGCTGGTGGCTGGCCGGGCGGATGCTGAGCCCGCTGCGGTACATCACCGCCACCGCGCACCGTCTCTCCCTGTCCAACCTGCACGAGCGGATCGCGCTGGCCGGTCCCCGCGACGAGCTCACCGACCTCGCCGACACCTTCGACGCGATGCTGGAACGGCTGGAACGGTCGGTGGACAGCCAGCGCCGTTTCATCGCCAACGCCGCCCACGAACTGCGGACCCCGCTGGCCGTCCAGCGGGCCGCGATCCAGATCGGGCTGGACGACCCGCTGCCGGGCCGGCTGATCCCGGTACGGGAGAAACTGCTGACCGCCAACCGGCGGACCGAGCGGCTGATCGACTCGCTGCTCCTGCTCGCCCAGGCGGAACACGGCCCAGACAGTATGGAGCCGGTGGCCCTCGGCGCGCTGATCCGCCAGACGGTCGAGGAGACGGCCGCCGACGGTGTCGTCATGGGTGTCGTCATCACCTCAGACACCCGGCCGGTCGTCGTCGCGGGCGACCCGGTGCTGCTCGGCAGGCTCCTGACCAACCTGCTGCAGAACGCGGTCCGCTACAACCGTCCCGGCGGGACCGTGCACGTCGGCCTCACCGAGGCGGGTGTGCTGACCGTCCGCAACACCGGCCCGGACGTGCCCGCCGAACGGATCGCCGAGCTGTTCCAGCCGTTCCGCAGGCTGCACTCCCGGACCCGGAGCGCCGACGGCGCCGGTCTCGGCCTGTCCATCGTGGCCTCGATCGCCCAGGCCCACCACGCCGCTCTCGCCGCCCGGCCCAACCCCGGTGGCGGCCTTGAGCTGACCGTGAGGTTCCCCGGGCCGGAGCGGGTGCCGCTGGTCTGGGTCAACT
>NZ_JBEXUE010000149.1:0-20390 GCF_040614275.1 Streptosporangium sp. NPDC006013 | reverse complement strand
CGGACGCGAGATCCCGGAGCGGCCGGACCGGCGGGCGCGGCGCCGGGGCCGGTCCCCTGCCGGTGAGGGCCGGAACCGACCTCGTGCCCGCCGACCCCGTGCTCGAGGTGCGCGACCTCGACGTCACCTTCGGCCTGGGCCCCGGCGCGGTCCGCGCGGTCAGGGGAATGGGTTACGCGGTCCGTCCGGGCGAGGTGCTCGGGATCGTCGGTGAGTCCGGCTCCGGCAAGTCGGTCACCTCGCTGGCCGTGATGGGCCTGCTCCCGCCGCACGCCCACGTCACCGGGTCGGTGCGGCTGCGCGGACAGGAGATCCTGGGCGCCCCGGAGAGGACACTCACCGCGTTCCGCGGCAAGACCATCTCGATGGTCTTCCAGGACCCGCTCTCCGCGCTCACCCCCGTCTACCGGGTCGGCGACCAGATCGCCGAGGCGGTCCGCGTCCACCGGCGGATCGGCGCCGCGCAGGCCGCCAGGCGCGCCGTCGAGCTGCTCGACCTGGTCGGCATCCCCAACGCGGCGCAGCGCGCCAGGGCGTTCCCGCACGAGTTCTCCGGCGGCATGCGCCAGCGCGCGGTGATCGCGATGGCGATCGCCAACGACCCCGACGTGATCCTCTGCGACGAACCGACCACCGCGCTTGACGTGACCATCCAGGCTCAGGTGCTGGAGGTGCTGAAGACGGCGCAGCGGGAGACGGGCGCGGCGATCGTCATCATCACCCACGATTTGGGGGTGGTGGCCGGGTTCGCCGACCGGGTTCTCGTCATGTACGCCGGGCGCCCCGTCGAGGTCGGCTCGGTGGACGAGGTCTACTACCGCACCCGCATGCCGTACACCATGGGCCTGCTCGGTTCGATCCCGCGCCTTGACCGCGGCCGGGAGCAGCCGCTGGTGCCCATCGAGGGCAGCCCGCCGTCACCGGCGGCGCTGCCGCCGGGCTGCCCGTTCGAGCCGCGCTGCCCGATCGCCGTCCCGGCGTGCGCCGAGTCCGAGCCCGAGCCGGTACGGGTGGGCTCGCCCGGCCACCTCGCGGCCTGCGTACGCTCCGGTGAGATCGAGGCGGAGGGGTGGTCACCCGCCCAGATCTACGGTGTGCACGCCATCATGGGGGAGGCGACCGGCCCCGGTCCCGCCGTCGGTCCCACTGCCGGTCCCACTGCCGGTCCCACTGTCGGTTCCGTCGCCGGGGAGCGGTCACGGCCGCGTGGCGGGCGTGAGGTGGTCCTGGCGGTCGAGGGCCTGGTCAAGCACTATCCCCTGGTGAAGGGGAGGCTCCTGCGGCGGCGGGTCGGCACGGTCCGCGCGGTGGACGGTGTCAGCTTCGACATCCGCGAGGGTGAGACGCTCGGCCTGGTCGGGGAGTCGGGCTGTGGCAAGACGACCACCCTGATGGAGATCCTCGAACTGGCCGCACCGCAGAGCGGCGGGATCACGGTGCTGGGCCGCGACACCGCACAGATGAGCGCCCGCGACCGGATGGCCGTCCGGCGCGACATGCAGGTCGTCTTTCAGGACCCGCTGGCCTCGCTCGACCCGAGGATGACCGTCTACGACATTCTCGCCGAGCCGCTGCGCACGCACGGCAGCCGTGAGGTGGGGCCGAGGGTCCGCGAGCTGCTCGGCATGGTCGGCCTGGAGGCCGGTCACGCCGCCCGCTATCCGCAGGACTTCTCCGGGGGGCAGCGTCAGCGCATCGGCATCGCCCGCGCTCTCGCCCTGGAGCCCCGGCTGGTCGTGCTGGACGAGCCGGTCTCGGCGCTCGACGTGTCCATCCAGGCCGGGGTGCTCAACCTGCTGGCGGAGCTGAGGGCCCGCCTGGGCCTGTCGTACCTGCTCGTGGCGCACGACCTGGCCGTGGTCCGGCACATCGCGGACCGGGTCGCGGTCATGTATCTCGGCAGGATCGCCGAGATCGGGCAGGCCGGCCGGGTGTACGACACTCCGATGCATCCCTACACGCGGGCACTGTTGTCGGCCGTCCCGCTGCCGGATCCGGTCATGGAACGCTCCAGAAGGCGGATCCTGCTGGAGGGAGACCTGCCCAGCCCGGCCGATCCTCCCTCCGGCTGCCGCTTCCGCACCCGCTGTCCCCTGTTCAGGTCCCTCGACGAGACCGTCAGAAGG
The DNA here is from genome assembly GCF_040614275.1 of Streptosporangium sp. NPDC006013. Classification (NCBI taxonomy): domain Bacteria; kingdom Bacillati; phylum Actinomycetota; class Actinomycetes; order Streptosporangiales; family Streptosporangiaceae; genus Streptosporangium; species Streptosporangium sp. NPDC006013. The sequence goes on along the minus strand of NZ_JBEXUE010000149.1, from coordinate 18,264 downwards.
CGTTGTGTGGAGGAGGAACCCCAGGTGCGCCGGCTCGGAGACGACCACGGAGTCTCGTGCCACTTCGCCGAGAGGTTCGGCGCCGGATGATCCAGCCGAGTGCCCTTCTGTTCGCCCAGTCGTATCCTCCGGGAGGAAAACAGTGACATCGATCCGGCGCGTGGGCGCGCTCGCCACCGCGCTGGCCGTGGTCCTGGCGGTCTCGCCGGTTCTGACCGGCTGCGGTGGCGGGGGCGGGACGGGGAGCGGGTCCATCTCGGCGATCAAGGCCTACGACGTCAACCCCGTCGCCCGCGACCGGGTCGTGGACGGAGGGGTGCTCCGCTGGGGGCTCAGCGAGTATCCGGCCAACTGGAACCTCAACCATGTCGACGGCAACCTGGCGACGGTCAAGAAGGTCATGGACGCCCTCATGCCCTCGCCGTTCCGCTCCGACGCCAAGGGGCAGATCTCCCCGAACACCGACTACCTGTCGGCGGGCAGGGTCACCTCGGACGGCCCCAGGCAGGTCGTCACCCTGACCCTCGACCCGCGTGCCAGGTGGTCCGACGGCACTCCGATCACCTGGGAGGACTACCGGGCCCAGTGGCAGGCGATGAACGGCCGCAACGGCGACTACCGGGTGGCGAGCACCACCGGCTACCAGGACATCGAGAAGGTGACCAGGGGCAAGGACGACCACCAGGTCGTGGTGACCTTCGCCAAACCCTTCGGCGACTGGCAGTCGCTGTTCGCGCCGCTGTACCCCCGAAGCACCAACGCCACCTCCGAGGCGTTCAACAACGCCTGGCTGAACCGCATCCCGGTGACCGCCGGCCCGTTCAGGTTCGTCTCGTTCGATCCGACCGCCAAGACCGTCACCATCGCCAGGGACGACCGCTGGTGGGGAGAGCGGGCCAAGCTGGATCAGATCATCTACCGCTCCCTGGAGAGCGACGCACTGGTCGGGGCCTTCAGCAACGGTGAGCTCGACACCTTCGACATCGGTCCGTCCGCGCCCGACTACGCACGCGTCAAGGCCACCCCGGGCGCGATCGTGCGGCAGGCGGCCGGGCCCGACTTCCGGCACATCACGATGAACGGCGAGAGCGCCCTGCTGTCCGACCGGAGGGTACGCAGGGCCGTGGCGATGGGTATCAACCGCCAGGCCGTCGCCCAGTCCGACCTTCAGGGCCTCGACTGGCCGATCGTCCTGCTGAACAACCACTTCTTCATGAACACCCAGGAGGGCTACCAGGACAACGCCGGTGAGATCGGTACTTACAACCCCGTTCAAGCCGGGCGGGAGCTGGACGCCGCAGGCTGGAAGCTGGAGGGGCGGATCAGAAGGAAGGACGGCAGGGAGCTGAACCTGCGCTTCGTCCTGCCGTCCAGCCTGCAGCTCACCAAGTCCGAGGCCGAACTCGTCCAGGACATGCTCGCCCAGATCGGTGTCGGGGTCACTCTCCAGTCGGTACCCACCGATGACTACTTCACCAAATACATAATTCCCGGCAATTACGACATCACTGCCTTCGCATACATGGGCACGCCGTTTCCCGTCTCCAGCGCCTACGGTCAGTACGCCGACGCCACCAGGCGCCCGGACGACACCGGGCAGTGGAACGCCAACCTCGGCCGCATCGGCTCCCCGCAGATCGACGCTGCCATGAACAAGGCGACCGCCGCCCTCGCCCCCGGCCGGGCCATCGCCGACACCAACGCCGCCGACAAGCTCATCTGGCAGGCGGTCAACGTGGTGACGCTCTACCAGCGACCGCAGAACGTCGCGGTCAAGAGCACGGTCGCCAACTTCGGCGCCCGCGGCTTCTACGACCTGAGGTACCAGGACATCGGTTTCACCCGGTGACGCGGCCGTGCGGGTGGCCCGGTCGGGCGGGGCGTCTCGCGGTCCTCAGGCGGCCGAATACCCGAGGAGCCCGGGAGGCGCTCGGCAGCGGGACGGGCGCGCTTTCTGTCGGGAGCGGAGTGTAGAAGTGGGCCATGGTCATCTCGGTTACCTGGCCCCAGGTGCTCGCGTGGCGGTTGAAGCGGCAGTTCGTGGACCCGGCAGACGGGCCGGACCCGGTCTCCGTCGTGCGCAGGCTCACCGGGGTGCAGGCGCAGGTGGCCTCCTCCGCCGGCCTGGCGGTGGCCGTGCGGAGCGCGCGGCCGAGACCCGATGAGATCGACGATGCCCTGTGGCGAGACCGCAGCCTGGTCAAGACCTGGACGGCGCGCGGCACCCTGCACCTCGTCCCCGCCGACGAGCTGGCCTCCTACGCCGCCGTCCTCGGTTCGTTCCGCAACTGGGACAAGGGCTCCTGGCAGCGGGGCCACGGGGTCACCGCCGCCGAGGTCGCCGCCATCCTCGACGCCGTGCCCAAGGCGCTCGCCGGCCGCGCCCTCACTCGCGAGGAACTGGTCGACGGGGTCATCGAGATCACCGGCGACGCCCACCTGAAGGAGGCGCTCACCTCCGGCTGGGGCGCCCTGTTCAAGCCGCTGAGCTTTCTCGGTGAGCTCTGCTACGGCCCGCCACGCGAGGGGAGGGTGACCTTCGTCAGCCCCCGCGACTGGGTGCCCGGCTGGCCGGCGGAGCTCCCCTCGGCCGCGGAGGGCGGCGTGCGCCTGCTCCGCTCCTTCCTCGGTGCCCACGGCCCGGGCACCCCCGAGACGTTCGACGGCTGGCTCTACCGCGGGGCGGCCCGCAAGGCGGCGCTGCGCGGCTGGTTCCGGGACCTCACCCCCGAGCTGGCCGAGATCGAGGTCGGCGGCCGGCCGATGGTCATGCTCGCCGAGCACCTCGACGAGCTGACCGGCACCCGGCCCGCCACCGGGGTCCACCTCTTGCCAGGCTTCGACCAGTACATCCTCGCCGCCCCTCGTGACCTGGAGCCCCTCCTGCCCGCCAAGGCGAAGGCGAGGGTCAGCCGGGCCGCCGGCTGGATCTCCCCCGTCGTGATCCACGAGGGCCGGGTGGCCGGGATCTGGGAGGCCAAGGACAAGAAGATCGTCGTCGACCTCCTGGAGGAGGTGCCCGCCGCGGCCCTCGCAGCCGAGACCGAGCGGGTGTCCGAGCTGCTGCGCTGACGGCTCCGGCTTCGAAAGCCGTCACGACCGGGGCTCCCGTGTTCGAATACCGAACCTCGTGCCCGAAGTGCCCTCCCGCCGGCTCCGCTGAGGAGCGGTTCAGCCGCGGCGGAAGCGTACCCGGTCGCCGGGGCGGAGCTGGGCGGCCCTGGCGAGGCTCGCCGAGGTCAGCACGGCGATGACCGGGTAGCCGCCGGTCGGCGGATGGTCGGCGAGGAACACGATCGGCTGGCCGCTGGGCGGCACCTGGACGGCCCCGGTCACCATGCCCTCGCTGGGCAGCTCCTCGTCCCGGGCCCGTTCCAGGCGGGCACCGCGCATTCGCACGCCCACCCGGTTGCTGTCCTGGCCGACCTCGTACGGCTCCGCGCACAGGGTGGCCAGGGCTCCGGGGACGAACCAGTCCTCCCGGGGACCCGGCAGGACAAGCAGGACGCCCGCTCCAAGCTCCGGCGAGGGCGCCGCATCCACGGTGATCGGCGGCAGGCCGTCCGTCGGCCCCGTGGGCAGGACCGTTCCGGCGCGGAGCGGGGCAGGGCCGAGCCCGGACAGCGAGTCGGCCGACCGGCTCCCCATCGTGACGGGCGTGTCGAGGCCACCACGGACGGCGATGTAGGTGCGCAGGCCGGTTTCCGGCGTCCCGGTGCGCAGTTCGCCGCCCGCGGGCACCCAGAAAGGCGCGCACATCCCCTGCAGGGCCGGCACGCCGGGAGCCGCGTCGTCGGCAGTCCTACGCGGTCGCAGGAGCTCCAGCGGGCAGGCGGCCCCGGTGACGGCGACCCAGGTCCCGGTGGTGAAGCGCAGCCGGGCGCCGCCGAAGGTCAGCTCGATCCCCGCGGCGCCCTCCGGGTTGCCGACCAGGCGGTTGGCCAGCCGCAGGCTCGGCTCGTCCGCGGCACCCGAGCGGGGCACTCCGAGATGGGCGTACCCGGGCCGGCCAAGATCCTGCACCGTGGCGTACGACCCTGGCGCGATCACCTCGATCATGGCTCGCCGACCGCCAGGAAACGCACCCGCGTCCCCGGCGTGAGCAGGGTGGGCGGGTCGGCTGTCACGTCCCAGACCGCCGTCGTGGAGCGGCCGAGCAGCCGCCACCCTCCGGGGGAGGCCGAGGGGTAGACCGCCGAGTAGGGGCCGGCGACCGCCACGGATCCGGCGGGCACCGAGGTTCGCGGGGTGTCCAGCCGTGGCACGCGCAGCGCGGGATCCAGCCCCGTGAGGTAGGCGAACCCGGGGGCGAAGCCCAGCCAGCCCACCACCAGCTCCCGCCCGGTGTGCCGCTCGACCACCTCCCCGGGGGAGAGGCCGCTCAGCGCGGCCACCTCGTCGAGGTCCGCGCCGTCGTACACGACCGGGATGGTCACGGCCGGCGCCGACGCGGCGGTACCCGCGCCGATCGTGGCCCCCGTCTCCAGCAGGTGAAGGAGCCGGTCCCGCAGGCGCGTCAGGTCGGCCCCCGGCGCGCTGACGAGGACCGTGGTGGGGCCGGGCACGATCTCCACCACCCCGGCCGGCCGATCGGCCCGCAGCAGGGCGTCCAGCCGGTGGGAGATCTCCAGCGAGCCGGTCTCCACCAGCAGCGACCGCTCCCCGGCCCGCCGGATCACCGCCGGCCCCTCAAGTGAAGGACCTCAGCGTCACCCCGGCGTCCACCAGGCCGTCGCGGACGGCCCGGGCCACCAGCACCGCGCCGGGGGTGTCGCCGTGGACGCAGATCGAGCGCGCCTCGACGGGGACCAGCGAGCCGTCCACCGCCTCGACCACTCCCTCGGTCACCATCCGCACCATACGGGCGGCGACCGTACCGGGGTCGTGCAGCACGGCGCCGGGGGAGCGGCGGGAGAGCAGCGTTCCGGCACCGGTGTAGGCGCGGTCGGCGAAGGCCTCGACGACCGTGGTGACCCCCTCCCCGGCGGCGATCTCGTGGACGGCGGAGCCGGGCAGGGTCAACAGCGGCAGGTCCCGGTCGTAGTCGGCCACCGCCGCCACGACGGCCCCGGCCTGCTCGGGGTCGCGGCAGATCCGGTTGTACAGCGCGCCGTGCGGCTTGACGTAGGAGACCCGGCCACCCATCGCCCTGGCGATGCCGTCCACCGCCCCCAGCTGGTAGAGCACCTCGGCGCAGAGCTCCTCCGGGTCGACGTCCATCTCGCGGCGGCCGAACCCGGCCAGGTCCCGGTAGGACACCTGGGCGCCGATCGCGACCCCCCGGTCGATCGCCGCCGCGCACGTGCGGCGAATGGTCAGCGGATCGCCCGCGTGGAACCCGCAGGCGATGTTGGCGCTGGTCACCAGTTCGAGCAGGGCCGCATCCTCGCCCAGCCGCCAGATCCCGAAGCCCTCGCCCAGATCGGCGTTGAGATCGATCATCATGATTCACCTACACCGGGGGCTCATCGGGAATGTCCGCGATGTCGTCGAGGGCGATGGCCAGCTCCTCGGGGTCGTCGCCGATGCGCTCGGCGATCTCGATCAGCACGTGCAGCACGTCGTGCCGGTCGTGGCCCAGGTCCAGCAGCCGCTGCGCGGCCTCCCAGAGCTGCGGCGGATCGCCCTCCCACAGCCGGGCGGCGATCTCCTCGTGCCAGGCGAGATGCTCGTCGTGGTCGGGCCGGGTGAGCTCGCCCGCGTGGTCGATGCCCAGCAGGATCCGCCGGTCGGCGTCGTCCGCGGGGTTGAGCAGGCCGAGCTGGATCTCGCCGTGCGTGCCCTGCAGGAAAGGGAACGCGAACACCCGCCTGGCCAGTGCCGACAGGTCGCCGTCCGGCAGCAGCCGGTCGAGCAGGTCGCGGTCGAGCCCGAAGGTCGTCGGATCGCGGTAGGACTCGGCGAACTTGCCCGTCGCCTCCCAGACCGCGTCGAGCGTGGCTCGCAACCCCTCGTCCGGCAGCCCGGTCCGGCCGGCGGCGAAACGCGCCCAGGCGCCCAGCACGTGCGGCACCGCCTCCTGCTCGGCGGTGCTGAGCATCACCTTGCGCGGCAGCCAGTCGAGCAGGAAGGTCTCGCACTTGGTCGGGCTGACCCGGAGTGGACGGCCGAAATCCTGGTCGCAGCCGTAGTCGATGATGTGATCGGCGCATCGGGAGGCCGCGGAGGGGTCGGACAGGTGCTCGGCCGCGTCCGAGGAGAGGAACTCGGCGGCCAGCATCGCCCGGCGGTCGCGGCTGTAGGGGGCCTCGCTGTGCAGCGGGGCCGGCCGCTTCCGGCCGGGCGGCAGCGCCTTGATCCGGGACCTGGCGAAGGCGTGGTAGGCGCTGTAGCTGTCGCTGACCGGCGCGGCCGTCCTGCGGTGGCCGTACTCCGCGGTGGCCTTCATCGCCGATTCGAGCAGCGCCCTGGCCTGCTGCGGCTCGATCTGGCCGAACCTGAGCATCGGATTGTCCTCGGCCTCGGCTCTGGCCTGTTCCAGCAGCTTGTCGACGTGCGATGAGACCCAGGCGTCACGGGCGATGCCGCGCATGTTGTAGTCGACGATCACGACCAGCGCGTGCCGGTCCTCGCCGCTGTCGGCGCCCCGGTAGCCGAAGGTGCACACCACCGTGTCCTGATCGCCGTAGGCGTCGCGGGAGACGAAGCAGCCGGTCGTCTTGACCGCACCCAGCCGGTCGGCCCAGCGGGGCCTGGCCACACCGCGCTCCATGAGCGCCAGCGCGGCGCCCTCCGCCTTGGCGGCCTGGCGGGCCGTGCCGAGGTAGGCCAGCGCGATCAGCAGGGTGAGCGCGGCGGGCGAGCCGGCCTTGGCCGCGTAGTCGACCAGGCCCTCGCCGAGGACCTGTTCGGCGTCCCCGCGTTTCAGCCGGCGCCCCCACCAGGCTCCGACCATGTCGGAGACCATGAGTTCGGCGTCCAGCGGGCTGCGTACGGCCAGCAGCTCGCGAGCGGCGAGCAACATCTCGGAGAAGACCGCCTCAGGGGACTGGCTCTCTCTGGGGTCTCGACGGTGTCGCCGGCTCAAGCAGTCTCAGCCTCCCCCGTCGGCCGCGTGAGCTCAGCGCGGCCGTCGCCGTGCGGATCGGCCCGCTCGCCTCGCTCGCTCACGTCCCAACCTTCTCGCATTCCCGGTCCAAACGGTGCGTAGAGACGGCCGGGTTCCCCGATGCTACCGGGGACCGCGGGGCGGCGGCGCGGAGTTGACAAGGGCGAGTAGATGCTCGCGGGCGACACGCTCGACGACCTCGGGCGTCGCCTCGATGCCGAGGTGCTCCGCGCAGGCACAGACCTCTGCCACGCACCTGCCGACGGTCTCGACGGGAACGGTCAGGAACTCGGCGGCCAGGTGAGATGTCACCGGCTCGTGATAAGTCGTTGAAGGCCCGGTGGAGCGGGTGGCAAGAACGGGCATAGATGTCGCATTCCTCCGGAGTTTCCCGGGAGCATCCCCCGGATATGTCGGCGGGGACGTGCGTTCTCATTCCACAACTTATCTCGGGAGTGTCAACCCTCGGCACCCTGATATGGGAAGCTGACCCCGTATCTTGACTGAATCCTGCAACAGTGGAGTAAGTGAGTGTCCCCGAAGAGGGAGCCGAATTGACGGCGAGTCAGTAGCCTGATCTCGCCTGCAAGCCCGACGGAGATGAGGTGGGCAGTTGCCGGGACGGTCCGGCGCGATCCTGCTAGGGTCCTGGCCGCAAACGTTCGAAGGCGCAACGCCGACTGGTCGCCGCCCGTACGGGAGCCCCGGCGTGTCGGCCCGGGGATCCCGGTCATCGGAGCGGTGGCGTTCCCGGGGTGTGCTGACCGCATCTTGGGCGGGGCTTCCGTCCGCGCCTGCCCATCGCCGATGATGTACTCCAGGATCCGGTCCCCCGGAGCCGCGCTACGCCAATTCGCAAGTTTGGAGATGTGCCTCGTGGGAGACCCTGGCACGCGACGGAGGTGCCGACCATGAGCGCCGAAACCTCCGTGCCCCGTCCCCGGGAGTCGGGTGTGGACATCTCAGACTCCGGCCTGCTGCAGGGCCTGCTGTCACAGTCGCCGTTCGCCTTCGCGTTCTTCGACCCCGGAGGTCGTTTCGAGCGTGTCGACGAGGTCTTCGCCAACGTGGTCGGCCTGCCCGCCGAGCGCCTGGTCGGCCGGGCCCCCGGTGAGTTGCTCTCCGCCGACCTGACCGCCCTGATCGAGGGTTCGGTGCGGAGCATGGTCGCGGGGGCCTCGGTCGACGGCGACCAGCGGATCCGGGTGCGCACCGCCGGTGGTGAGACCCACCACTGGTCGCTGACCTTCTCCCCGATCCACGACGACAAGGGCGCATTGCGCGCGATCTGCCTGGTCGGCGTCGACATCACCGACAGCAGGCAGGTCGAGGAGGATCTCAGGCGCAGCGAGGAGCGATACCGCTCGCTGGTCGAGGCCCAGTCCCAGCTGGTCTGGATCACCGCGCCCAACGGCGTCGTGGAGGAGGACGCGCCGCAGTGGCGGGCCATCACCGGCCAGGGGCTGGAGGAGTACCTGACCCACGGCTGGCTGGAGGCCGTCCACCCGGACGACCGCCCGCACACCGAGGAGGCCTGGCGTGAGGCGCTGCGCGGCCGGATCATGTTCGAGTGGAGCTACCGGGTCCGCACCCGGGCCAGCGGCTACCGGCACTTCGAGGTGCGCGCCGTCCCGATCATCCGGCACAACCGGGTCGTCGAATGGGTGGGGGCCAACACCGATGTCACCCCGCAGCGCGAGGCCGAGGAGATGCGGGGCCGCCTGACCGATCAGCTCGGCGCCGCGGCCCTGCGGACCGCGCGCCTGCAGGGTGCCACGGCGCTGCTCGCCGAGGCGCTCACCGTCGAGCAGGTGGTCCAGGTCATCATCGACGTGGGTCGTACGGCGCTGGCCGCCGACCGGTCGGCGGTGGCGCTGCTCGACGTCGACCGGGCCGCGCTGAAGCTGGTCAACAGCGGTGGCATCCCCGACGTTCCGGGCGCGCCCGGCGAGGAGATCCCGCTGTCGCACTCCAGCGTGATGACCATGGCGGTCAACAGCCGGCGCCCGGTCTTCGCCGAGTCGCCGGACAGCCTGCGGTCCCAACTGGTCGACGCGGGCGGCGATGACGACAGCATCACCGGTTTCATCGCCCACAGTGACGAGCGGGCCTGGGTGGGCCTGCCGCTGCTGGCCGCGGGTCGCGCGCTCGGGGCACTGAGATTCTCCTTCACCCGCCCGCAGAAGATCTCCCAGGAGGACGGGGTGTTCCTGGAGGCGCTCGCCGGGCAGTGCGCCCTCGCCGTGGAGCGGGCCACCCTGTTCGAGCGCGAGCACCGCACCGCCGAGACGCTCCAGCGCAGCCTGCTGCCCGATCGCCTGCCGGTGGTCAGGGGGCTGGTCCTGGCCCAGCGGTTCCGCTCGGGAAGCCGCCATGTGCAGGTCGGTGGTGACTGGTACGACGCGTTCGTGCTCCAGGACGGCCGGGTCGCGGCGGTGGTCGGCGACGTCATGGGCAAGGGCGTCAAGGCCGCGGCGGGGATGGGCCGCATCCGCAACGCCATGCGGGCCCTGGCGTTGACCAACCCGCCGCCCGCGGCGGTCCTCACCGGCCTCGACCGGGTCTTCGAGGCGACCGAGGAGGAGGAGCAGGTCACGACCCTCGCCTACATGGTCGTCGAGCCCGGCACCGGAGAGGGCACGCTGGCGCTGGCCGGTCACCCGCCGCCCCTGCTGGTCTCCCCTGAGGGCGTGCCGATACTGTGTGACGGCGAGCCGGGCACCCCGCTGGGCTGGCCCACGAGTCGCAGGCAGTTCAGGTTCTGTGTCCCGCCGGGCCACACCGCCGTCCTGTATTCGGATGGTCTGGTGGAGAACCGGAAGCGTGGTCTTGATGCCGGACTCGCTGATCTTTGCTCTGTTGTGACCGAAGCGCCGGCTGAAGTGGTCGGAAGCCCTCACATGTTGCTAGATTTCCTTGTCGACCGGATGTTGTCTGGATATGAGCAGGATGACGACGTCACGGTGCTCGCGATTCACGTTCCCGCGGCCACGAAGAGTGACTGAATGAAACAGTCATAACGGTTGCTTTCGGGTATCGGTGCCTCGCTTCCGTACGCACTACTCTCTTGGTCGGCCTAGGGTGGAGGGCAACCGCCAGGAGGCGGCCGTATGGATCACGGTGTCATGCCACAATGCTGGACAGGTGCGTCGCGGTTCGCGCGGCCTCGCTAACCACAACTAGAGGTAGAAGTGCCCCTAGTTGGGCATCTGGGTCCATTCTCGTCTCGCTTTCCTTCGAGAGGTGTTCGTGTCGCCTGCAAGTTCGACTCGCTCGAAGCCATCCGAGCTGAACGAGCCCGTCATTCAGCAGCTGATGGAGCGGGGGCGCTCGCAGGGGTTCCTCGAGTCCGAGGATGTCCGCAAGGCCGTCGAGGAAGCGGACATTCCGATGGCGCAGGTCGCTGGAATCCTGCGAAGCCTCAGCAAAGAGGGCATTACCGTACGGCTGACTGCCGAGGACTCCGCGGGTCCCAAGAAGTCCCGCACTCCGGCCAAGCGCCGCACTGCCCCGGCCGCGCCCGCCGCCGTCAAGAAGACCAAGACCGCCGCGGCGGCCAAGGAGCAGCCGGAGACCGTCACCGCGGTCGTCGGCGGTTCTGAGCCCGCGGCAGCGGCCAAGAAGCCCGCTCCCGCGGCCAAGAGGCCCGCGGCGCCGGCCAAGAAGGTCGCCCCGGCTGCCAAGAAGCCGGTTCCGGCCCCGCCGAAGAAGGCCGGTCCCGAGGTAGCCGCTCCGGCTCCCGCGTCCGAGTCGAAGTCGCTCGCCGGCGATGACGACGAGGTCATCGAGCTCGAGGACGTCGAGCTCGAGGACTTCGACCTGGAGGCCGTCGCCGAGGTCGAGGTCGAGGTCGAGGTGGAAGCCGAGGCCGAAACCGAGGAGGAGCCCAAGGCCGAGGCCATCGAGGTCAATGAGGACGAGGTCCTCATCCTCTCCGATGACGACGATGACGCCCCGGTGCCGCAGGTCGCCGCCGCCGGCGCCACCGCCGACCCGGTCAAGGACTACCTCAAGCAGATCGGCAAGGTCCCCCTGCTCAACGCGGAGCAGGAGGTCGAGCTCGCCAAGCGGATCGAGGCCGGTCTGTTCGCCGAGGAGCAGCTGGGAACCGACGGCGAGAGGCTCCCGGTCGACGTCCGCGCCGAGCTGGAGTGGATCGCCGAGGACGGCCGCCGGGCCAAGAACCACCTGTTGGAGGCCAACCTCCGCCTCGTGGTCTCGCTGGCCAAGCGCTACACCGGCCGGGGCATGCTCTTCCTGGACCTGATCCAGGAGGGCAACCTGGGCCTGATCCGCGCGGTGGAGAAGTTCGACTACACCAAGGGCTACAAGTTCTCCACCTACGCCACGTGGTGGATCCGGCAGGCGATCACCCGAGCCATGGCCGACCAGGCGCGGACCATCCGCATTCCGGTCCACATGGTCGAAGTGATCAACAAGCTGGCCCGCGTCCAGCGGCAGATGCTTCAGGACCTGGGGCGCGAGCCCACTCCCGAGGAGTTGGCCCGCGAGCTCGACATGACCCCGGAGAAGGTCGTCGAGGTCCAGAAGTACGGTCGCGAGCCGATCTCCCTGCACACCCCGCTGGGTGAGGAGGGGGACAGCGAGTTCGGTGACCTCATCGAGGACTCCGAGGCCATCGTCCCCGCCGACGCGGTCAGCTTCACGCTCCTGCAGGAGCAGCTCCACTCCGTTCTGGACACGCTGTCCGAGCGCGAGGCGGGCGTGGTCTCGATGCGTTTCGGCCTGACCGACGGCCAGCCGAAGACGCTGGACGAGATCGGCAAGGTTTACGGGGTGACGCGCGAGCGCATCCGGCAGATCGAGTCCAAGACCATGTCCAAGCTCCGCCACCCGTCCCGGTCGCAGGTCCTGCGTGACTACCTTGACTGAGGCTTTCTGACAGGGGGCCCGCACTGTCCGGTGCGGGCCCCACGTCATTAACGCCGGTGTAATAGGCCGGTAGCACGGGGTGTGAAACGAACTTCTAGGCTCCCGCCTCATGGGTGTGGCCGAAGTTGACAGGATTCGCGCCCGGAGGCTGCGGGTGATCGTCGATCGTCCGTGGGCGGACGTGATGCTCGACGACGCGGTCGCCGCGGTGCGCCGGAGGGTGTTCGAGAGCGGTACGTTCACGCTCGGCGCGGCCCGTGGCGATCCGGAGAGACGCGCGCTCAGGGTCGAGGCGCTGGCCAGGGCGGCCGTCGGCCACAGTGGCGCCATTGAGACGCTGGCGCTCCATGACCGGGCCAACCCCGACCTGTGGCTCTGGCTCGGGCGTACCCGCATCGAGGAAGCCTGGACGATCAAGCCGGATGTCAAGGCCCGGGCCGTGCAGGCGCAGCGTCTGCAGGCGTTCCAGGCGGCGATGGAGAGAGCCAGGCAGCCGCTTTTCACCGCGGCGGCGCTCGTGCCGTCCGATCCGGTGCCCTGGGAGTCGATCATGTGGCTCTATCTCGGCCTCGACCGGCCGCGCCAGGAGAAGGACGCGGTCTGGTTCGAAACCGTTCGCCGTTATCCGACGCTGTTCCCGGCCAATGTGGCCAGGCTCATGACGTTGTCACCGGCCTGGGGCGGCAGTGCCCAGGAGATGCTGGAGTTCGCCAGGCAGGCCGTGTCGCGGGCGCCCGACGGGGACCCGATGCCGGCCCTGCTGCCGCTGGCGCACTTCGAACAGGTGGCCGCCGAGCGGTCCCCGATGTCGCGCGGAGGCTGGTTCTCGGACGGGGCGCTGCGCGAGATCGTCTCGCACGCGGGCCGCTGGCTGGGCGGCGACAGCCATCCACGGTCGATAGAGGCGCACAACCTGTTCGGGGCCGCCTTCTACCTGGCGGACCTGCGCAGGCCCGCGCGCGGGCACCTGACGCGTACCGGGGGCAGGGTCAGCCGGTTGCCGTGGTCCTATCTGGGTGATCCCGCTCAGCAGTTCGAGCGGGCCTGCGGGCGGCTCCGCCTTGTCCCGGCGTGAGCGGGGCGCGAGACGCGCACGCCGGATCCAGTGCGTGCCGCCCGGTCTTGCCATGGGGCGATAAGGGAAATGTGGTGAATATCACACCGTTACGTTGAGTATCCATGACTGCCTCCCCCTGGGAGGTGGACAGAGAGTGACGGAGTGCCCAAGGTGGTCCAGGACCTTCGTGAGCTCCTCGGGGCTCTGTGGATCGACGTCCCCCTCCAGCAGCGAGCGGGCTATGGCGCCGCGAGTGGCCTTCGCCATGTGGCTGACGACCTTCCCCTCCTTGAGCACCCGCACCGCCACCGCCCTGCCACCCGGCTGCCACGCCGTCGCGTAGGTGCCCGAGCGCAGATCAACCACCAGACCGGGCTCGGCGTCGAGCAGCGGGGTGATCGATCGGCGCCAGAAGGCGCCAAGACCGCCGAGCGGCGGCAGTCGCACCCCCATCGACAGCCGGTACGGGGGTACGCGGTCGCCGATCCGCAGCAGACCCCAGAGGCCGGAGAAGATCAGCAGCCTCTCCGAGGCCCGCGCCGCGGCCTCGGGGGAGAGCGAGGCCAGGTGAAGGTTGTCGTAGAGCACGCCGGTGTACAGGTCGGCCGCGGCCAGCGTGGGCGCGGTGCGCAGCAGCAGGTTCTTGCCGATCTCGCCTGCCTGTCCTGGCGACAGCCCGAGCACCTCCCGTGCGGCGGGACCTTCGCACAGGGCGGTGAGCGCGTCCAGGACGCGCTGCCTGGGCGGGGTGAGGGCGGGGAAACTCAGCCGGGGCAGGTCGAGGGCGGGGCCGTCACCCAGCGCGGCCTTTCCCTCGGACGGAGGCAGCAGAATCAGCACACTCACCGAGCGTAGTGCGGCGACCGAGGGGTTAGGATCCTGCAGCATGATCGATGAGGTCTTCGACCGGCTGGTCGACCAGGCCTGGCCGGCGATTCACCGGGTGGACGCGGGTGGTTGGATCCTGCGCGCGGCGGACGGGGTGACCAAGCGGGCCAACTCCGTGCTGCCGCTGGGTGAGCCGGGGGATCTGGAAGCGGGCGTCGAGGCGGCGGAGAAGTTCTACGCCGACCGGGGCCTGCCCTGCGTCTTCTCGGTGGGAGGTGGCGCCACGCCGGGCCTGGACGCGTTACTGCACGCGCGTGGCTATCGGGTGGTCGATCCAACGCTGGTCATGACGGTGGGCCTGGTGCCCGAGGCGCCCGGGAACGGCGTCGGCGCGTCGCGGGAAGAGGTCGATCTCGCCGAAGCGCCCTCGCGGGCGTGGCTGGACGCCTGGTGGAGCGTGGACGGGAGGTCCGGTGGCGACGGTCTGGCGACGGCCGTGCGGATCCTCACCGGTGTGCCCGCCACATACGCCTCGCTCGGCGAGGAGGCCGTGGGGCGGGGTGTGGTTCAGGGGGAGTGGTTCGGGATCTACTCCATGGCCGTGGTGCCGCACGCGCGGCGCAAGGGCCACGGGCGGAAGGTGTTACGCGCCCTGCTCACACATGCGCGAGAGCAGGGCACGCAGCGGGCATATTTAGTAATGGTGGAGTCGAACACGGTGGCCAGGGCGCTCTACGAGCGCCACGGCTTCACAGTGGCGGGCCGATATCACTATCGGGTCCGCTGATGGCTCCATCCGTCTGGTTATCGTTCGTCGTTGCCTGCCGTTGCCGGAGCGTCACTGAGACGCGCAGACTCGTCCTGGATGTTGGCACCCTTGTCTCTCAGCACGGCTACGTGCTGACGCCCGTGGTGGGCGCAGAACAGCAGCTCCCCACCTACGGGCAGGGTCGCGCGGATGTAGGCCTGGGCGCCGCACCGGTCACAGCGGTCCGCAGCGGTCAGCTGCTTGGCGGGGGCGAGGGTTCCAGTCACGTATCGCCTTTCAGGTCATCCCCTGAGGTGGAGGATCTGGCGTCAGTCACTTGAGAGAACATCTAACCCGATACGAACGTTCCCAACCGACCCCCTGCTACGCCCAGAGCGGAAAGCGGCCGAAAGTAACGATGATCACGCTGGATGTAACGTCGTTGTCCACCGGATGGCAAGCTTGTACGCGTCGCGGTGGGAAGAACGGTAAGCTGCGCACACGTGTTCGACAGAGCTGGGAGTGGGTGTGACCGCAGTTAGCGCGGAGACGGGTTATACGGCCCGCCACCTGTCGGTGCTGGAGGGGCTGGAAGCCGTTCGCAAGCGCCCCGGTATGTACATCGGGTCGACCGACAGTCGCGGTCTCATGCACTGCCTGTGGGAGATCGTGGACAACGGGGTCGACGAGGCCCTGGCCGGCTGCTGCACCCGCATCGAGGTCGAACTTCACGCCGACGGCTCCATCGAGGTCCGTGACAACGGCCGGGGCATCCCCGTCGACATCGAGCCCAAGAGCGGCCTGGCGGGCGTCGAGCTCGTCTACACCAAGCTGCACGCCGGCGGGAAGTTCGGTGGCGGTTCCTACGGCGCCTCCGGTGGCCTGCACGGCGTCGGCGCCTCCGTGGTCAACGCCCTCTCCTCGCGGCTGGACGTCGAGGTCGACCGTTACGGCCGGATCCACGAGATCAGCTTCCGTCGGGGCGTTCCCGGCGTCTTCGACGGCGATGGGCCCAAGGCCAAGTTCAAGAAGAAGTCGGGGCTGCGTGACGGCGGCGCCGCGAAGAACGTCACCGGCACCCGCGTGCGCTTCTGGGTCGACCACCAGATCTTCCTCCCCGAGGCCGAGGTCTCCCTCGACGAGATCCACGTCCGCCTGCGCCAGACCGCGTTCCTGGTCCCCGGCCTGACCCTGGCCGTGCGTGACAGCCGCGGCGAGGAGGCGGCCGAGGAGGAGTTCCGCTTCGACGGCGGCATCTCGGAGTTCACCGAGTTCCTCGCCCGGGACGAGGCGGTCTGCGAGGTACTGCGCCTGCGGGGCGTGGGCCACTTCCACGAGACGGTCCCCGTCCTCGACGACCTGGGGCACATGACCCCGACCGAGGTCCAGCGCGAGCTCACCGTGGACGTGGCGGTGCGCTGGGGCAAGGGCTACGACAGCACGGTCAGGTCCTTCGTCAACGTGATCGCCACCCCCAAGGGCGGCACCCACGTCAACGGCTTCGAGCGTGCCCTCGTCCGGACTCTGAACGAGCAGCTGCGCGAGACCCGCCTGCTCAAGAACGGCGATGCCCCGGTCACCCGCGAGGACATCATGGAGGGTCTCACCGCGGTGGTGACCGTCCGGGTGCCCGAGCCGCAGTTCGAGGGCCAGACCAAGGAGGTCCTGGGCACCTCGGCGGCCTCCCGGATCGTCGCCCACGTCGTCTCGCGCGAGCTCAAGGAGCTGCTCGCCAATCCGTCGCGCACTGTGAAGCCACAGCTCCGCGCGGTCCTGGAGAAGATCGTCGCGGCGGCCAAGGCCCGCATCGCCGCCCGGGAGCACCGCGACAACCAGCGCCGCAAGACCGCCCTGGAGAATTCGGCGCTCCCCGCCAAGCTGGTCGACTGTCGCAGCGACGAGGTCGACCGCAGCGAGCTGTTCATCGTCGAGGGTGACTCGGCGCTGGGCACCGCCCGTGCGGCCCGCGACTCGGAGTTCCAGGCGCTGCTGCCGATCCGGGGCAAGATCCTGAACGTGCAGAAGGCGTCCGTCGCGGACATGCTCAAGAACGCCGAGTGTGCCGCGATCATCCAGGTCATGGGGGCGGGTTCCGGCCGATCCTTCGACATCGAGGCGGCTCGCTACGGCAAGGTCATCCTGATGGCCGACGCCGACGTCGACGGGGCGCACATCCGCTGCCTCCTGCTGACCCTGTTTCACCGCTACATGAAGCCGATGGTCGAGGCCGGGCGCGTTTTCGCCGCCGTGCCGCCGCTGCATCGGATCGAGGTCATCAACCCCAGCCGCGGTCACGGCAAATACGTCTACTGCTACTCAGACGCCGAGCTGCACAAGGTGCTGCGTGATCTGGAGCGCAGGGGTAAGCGCTGGAAGGACCCGGTCCAGCGGTACAAGGGCCTGGGTGAGATGGACGCCGACCAGCTGGCCGAGACGACCATGGAGCCCCGCCACCGCACCCTGCGCAGGGTCCGCATCCAGGACATCGAGGAGGCCGAGCGTATCTTCGCCCTCCTGATGGGCAGCGACGTGGCCCCGCGCCGGGAGTTCATCGTGAGCAGCGCGGCCGAGATCGACCGCGACCACATCGACGCGTAGCGGGGCCGGATCCCGAGGCTCAGATCTCGACCGGCATCAGCCTGCCGGTGCGTACGTCGTAGATGGCGCCGCCCACCGGCATGCCCGCCGGAAGGAACGGGCTGGTCCTGATCCGGGTGAGGTCGTGGCGTAGCGCCGCGTCCTGGTCGGGGACGGTGTGAAAGTCCAGGCTCCGGGTGTCGACACCGCGGCGGGCGGCGATCGCATGCACCTCGTCGTCGGTGACCTTGGTCATGCCGCAGTCGGTGTGCGGCATGACCAGCACCCGCTCCACCGCCAGCAGGTTGACCGCCAGGACGAGCGTACGCAGCACGTCGTCGGTCACCCTGGCTCCGGCGTTGCGGAGGATCTTGGCGTCGCCCGGTTTCAGGCCGAAGAGACCCAGCGGATCGATCCGGGAGTCCATGCAGGTGACCACCGCAAGGCCGCGGGCCGCCTTGCCGGTCAGTTCCGCGTCGGTGAACGTGGCGGAGAACTCCTCGTTGGCGGCCAGCAGGTCGTCAAAGGCACTCACGTACGCATCCCTCGGTCGATGGAGTTAACGGACTAATGATGCGTCATGCCCGTTTGGTGAGAGTTGTCGGGGGCGCCTCAGGTGACGACTTCACCAAGATCCCACCACCTGGACTCACATTGAGTGATGATGTCGTCACTCAAAGTCCGGGAGGTGGAGAGGGTAATGAGCAGGACGGAATCTCTGGCCGACTATCTCCGTGACCAGGGCAGGCGGAAGCTGGACCGGGTGGAGTCCAGGGACGGGGGGCGCAACGCGCGCTCGGCGCTGGCCCTGCTCGACGCGGCGGCCTACACCCGGTCCCTGAAGGAGGACGACCCGTTCGTGGCCGTCCTCGTGGAGGCGGGGTGTTTTGGGCCGTACGGGGCCGGTGGGTTCGATCCGCCGGATCGTGTCGCCCGGGTCATCCGCTTCTGGGAGTCGGGTGAGCCCTGGCAGTTGCTGATGGCCATCAGGTTCGCGCTCCAGGGGGCGCTCACCTGAGATCCCGAGCGAATCCCGAGCGCCGCGGGAGGGGCACGCCCCGAAACCCGAGACCTGCCGGGTGGCGCCGCGGGGCCGGAGGACGCGACGCCCGG
>NZ_JBEXUE010000148.1:0-20599 GCF_040614275.1 Streptosporangium sp. NPDC006013 | reverse complement strand
CTTCGGCTTCGAAGGCGAGCCGCCCTACACACCGGGCCTGCTCAACGAGGTCTACCAGTACGCCGAGGACTACCCGGAAATGGCCCCGAGGCTGGGCAAGAGGCACCGCGGCCCCTCGCTGCTGAAAAGGACGATCAGCGGCATCCTCGGACTCGACATCTCCTATTACGCGATGGTTGATATGAGGGGGTTCGTGGAAATCGTCGATGCGATGGGCGGCGTGCGGATCCGCATCAAGGACCCCATCGTGTACGGCAGGCAGAACGAGGGCCGGATCGAGGCGGGCCGGCGGAAACTCTCGGGCGAGGAGGCGCTCTGGTACGGCAGGTCCCGCACCTTCAGCGACGACTACGTACGGATGAGCCGCCAGAAATGCCTGCTGAACGCCGTCGCCAAGCAGGCCGACCCGGTGACGGTGTTCAAGAGCTTCGAGAGGCTGGCCACCGCCACCGTCGACGCGATCTCCACCGACATACCGCGGCAGCTACTGCCCGACCTGGTCGAGCTTTCGGAGAAGGTGAAGAACTCCAGGATCAGGAGCCTCCAGTTCGTGCCCCCGCTGATCTATACGGGTGCGCCCGACTACCACCTGATCAGGCGTGAGGTCATCGCCACCCTGGCGGCCCCGCCCGCCGGGGCCGACGCCGCCGTGCCCGCCGTGCCGACGGGGAACCGTGGCAGGAACGCCGGGGAGCGCGCGGGGGCGAGCGCCGTCGTCCTCGACTCCGCCTGCGACTGACGGACGGCAGACCAGCGGGTAACGGCTGATGAGCGACACACCCGGCGCGTTGAGAGCGCCCACGAGGGCCGGAATGCTGTTATGGAGTGATTACTTAGAGTCACCATGGAGGTAAGAGGATGAAACGCCGCCTGGCCAGCCTGAGCCTGCTCACCGCAGTCGCCGTACCCGCTGCTGGATGGCAGCCGGCCTGGGATGATCCGGTCCCCTCACTCTCCATCTCCCTCGACGACGGGACGAGGGACACCACTCCCGGCGCGGAGAACACGTACACGCTCCGTATCAACAACCAGGGAACCACCCGGTTGAGGCACATCCTCCTGGTGCAGTCCCTGCCGCCGTCGATGACCTTCGTGAAGGCCGACGCCGGAGGCCGCGTGGAGCAGGGCAAGGTGGCGTGGACCGTGAACGTCCTGCCCAGGAAGGAGACCGTCGTCCACCTGAGCGCCCGGGTCGGCGCGGTCGCGGGGGCGCAGGTGCGGGACCTGGCGACGACCGCCTGCGCCCGCAGGAGCGCGGCCGGCCCCGTGCTGGTCTGCGCCACGGACGTCAACACCGTGGCTTCGCCGGAGACGACCGACTGGGTCCTGCCGATCTCACTGGCCTCCGCCGCCGCGGCCGGGCTGGCCACTGCCGGGTTCCTGCTCCGTCGCCGTCGCCGCCGGGCCCAGCCGGCCTGACCCGCGCGAGAGTCCTGGTCCGGCGCTCCTCATCGGAGACCGTCCTGACGGCCTCAGCCTTCCGGTCGCGCGTTCGCGACCTCCGTTGAGGAACGGAGCATCAGGGCGTCCCGCGCCGGCGACACAGCCGTGGGGCCAGGCCGAGGCCGAGGAGCAGGAACCCCGCCAGGACCGGTCCGAGCGGCAGGCCCGTGAACGGCAGCGCGGGACGGCCCGGTCCCGCGCAGGGCCCGCCGACGGGACAGGGGATCGGCAGGGGCCGTTCCCAGGCCGGCCCGTACGACGGCGCGGAAGACGGCTCAGGCACCCGCGCGGGCGAAGGGATCCGGGCGGGCGACGAGGTCCGGACGGGCGAGGGGATCGGCACCAGATCGGAAACGGGCGGCGACACCTGTTCCCGGCCGGGGACCGGCGCCGACTCCGGTACATGATCGGTGACGGCCCCCGGTTCCGGGCCAGGGCCGGCCTCCGACGCCGGCGCCGGTTCTGGTGCCGGTGCTGGGGCCATCCTCACCGGCTCCGTCCCGCAGTCGGGATCGGTCGACCCCGCGGAGCAGTTGGACTCGGGCTTCACGCCCACCACCTCGTCGCGCAGCATGGAGTCGCCCGGGGGAGGGTCACCCACCGTGACGCGGTAGGTGATCGTCACCGCGGACTCCGCCGGAATGTCACCCTGCCAGTCGAGCACCGGCTCGGCGTAGCTGACGGTGCCCGAGGAGGCCTCCACATCGCCGAACACCGCGTCGTCGAGCACCCCCGACAGATCGTCCGTGAGGCGGGCTCCGGGGTACCCGATCCGCCCCGGGTTGGTGACCGTGATCGTGTAGGTCACGGTGTCACCCGCCCCGGGCTCCTCCGGCGTGAGCGTCCTGCCGATCGTCACACCCTCCACCACGACCCGCTGCGCACAGCCGAGGCTCGCCCCGGGAACGGGCTCACCGAGCCTGGCCGGTTCCGGCGCCGGGCCGGGGCAGTTCGTCCCGCCCCCGCGAGCCTGGACGGCGCTGTCCAGCACCCGGTCCCCGGTGTCGGGGGTGTTCACGGTCACGCTGTAGGTGATCGTGACCGTCTCACCCGCCGAGATGTCGCCGGCCCAGGCCAGCTTCGACGCGCCGTACGAGACGGTTCCATCCGTGGCCCGCGCGTCGCCGTTGTAGATCGCGTCGTCGAGCACCCGGGAGAGTTCCCCGGTGAGCGCGGCCCCCTGATAGGCGGCGGTGCCGACATTGCCGACGGTGACCGTGTACGCGACCACCTCGCCGGGATCGACCGTCTCCCGGTCCGCGGTCATGAGGACGTACAGCAGCGGCAGGCCAGGCGCGTCGAGGTTGCCGCAGGCGGGATCGGTGGAACCGGCCTCGCAGTTGGAGCCCTCGCCACCGACCAGTTCGCCGGAGAGCCGCAGGTCCCCCGCCGGAGGGTCGTTCACCGTGACTCCGTAGCTGACCGTCACCGTCTGACCGGCGGCCACGTCCCCCGACCAGGTCACCCTGGACTCGGCGAAGGAGACCGTGCCCGAGGTGGCCGACTCGTCATGGTCGAAGTCCGCGTCGTCGAGCACGCCCGACAGGTCGTCGGTGAAGGTGAAGTCCGGCCGGTCGTCGTCACCGGTGTTGCGCAGTTCGACGGTGTAGGTGATCTTCTGCCCGGGCCTGGCGAGGACGGGCGAGGCCGTCTTGGTGATCTCGACCCCCGCCTCCGCCTCCGCCTCCGCCGCCTCCGCCGGAGCGGGCAGGGACCTCCCGCCGGACTCGGCGGGAACAGGCGAGACCGTCCCGATGGCCCCAGCTCCCGCCTCCACCGCCTCCGCCGCCTCCGCCGGAGCGGGCAAGGACCTCCCGCCGGACTCGGCGGGAACAGGCGAGACCGTCCTGGTGGCCCCGGCCCCCGCCTCCTCCACCTCCGCCGCCTCCACCTCCGCCGGAGCGGACAGGGCTCTCTCGCCGGCCTCCGATCGATGCGGAGACGTCACGGTGGCCGGGTGGGGTGGCGGCGTCTCCGTCCCGTTCCGGGGCGGGGCGGACACGACCAGCGGCGTCGCGAGCATCGCGAGCGCGACCCCCCACGCGGCGAATCCGTCGGCTCGCCGCTCGGAAACGCGACGTGACCGGGTATCGGTACCTATCACCAAAGCCCCTTGCTGACCCCTTGTCCACGATCCCGCCGGGGGGCTCAAGATCAACCGACTCGGGGTGGGATACCCGGGCGGCCGGGGTCTCACCGGAGTCGACGGCAAACATCTGCCCTACCCGTCCCCAAGGCCGTCGCCGAGTCCGTACAGGAGGGAGCGAAGCGGTAACGGCGGATCTTCAGCACCGGTCATGACATGGCAGGTGTTTTCCCTCAGACCCCACATCCGTACTTGTCATGAGAGACCACTTTCATCCGTGTTCGCAGCGCGGACACCCTCCCAGCCCGCTCGGTGATACACGTCACGCGCCCTCGCCCGCCGTGGCATGATGGTCCCTCGCAGTAGTTGCAATGATTTTCATAATCAGATTGGATCGTCGTCGTGAGGGTGGCATTCGTCGGCAAGGGCGGCAGCGGCAAGACGACTCTGTCGGCGCTGTTCTCGAGATACACAGCGAGCCGGGGCGGTCCCGTCGTGGCCGTCGACGCCGACATCAACCAGCACCTGGGCATGGCACTGGGAGTGGCCGATGGCGCGCTGCCAAGACCGATGGGCTCGCACCTGACCGAGATCAAGGAGTACCTGCGAGGTGACAACCCCCGCATCTCCTCGGCCTCGGCGATGGTCAAGACCACCCCGCCGGGGCGCGGCTCGCGACTGCTCCGCCTCGACGAGCGGAACGACCCGATCCACGGCGGATTCGCCGCCGCCGCACCCGAGGGGCCCCTGCTGATGGTCACCGGGCCGTTCAGCGAGGATGACCTTGGAGTGGCGTGCTACCACTCCAAGGTCGGCGCTGTGGAGCTGTATCTCAACCATCTGCTCGACGGCGCGGGTGAGTACGTCGTGGTCGACATGACGGCCGGGGCCGACTCATTCGCCTCGGGGCTGTTCACCCGCTTCGACATGACCTTCCTGGTGGCCGAGCCGACCCGCCAGGGGGTGAGCGTCTACCGGCAGTACCGTGACTACGCCGCCGACTACGGCGTGCCGATCGCGGTGGTGGGCAACAAGATCCACGGCCCCGGGGACGTGTCGTTCCTGCGCGAGCAGGTCGGCGACGACCTGCTCGTCTGCCTGGAGCACTCCGCGGCGATCCGCGCGATGGAGCAGGGCCGCCCCTTCACCCTCTCCGACCTTGAGGTGGCCAACTCCCGGGCTCTGGGCACGCTCCTCGACCATCTCGACGCCCAGGAGAAGGACTGGGACCGCTTCGGCCGCCAGGCCGTGCGGTTCCACCTCCGCAATGCCGAGGCCTGGGCCAACAGGGCCACGGGCGAGGATCTGGCGGCTCAGATCGACCCCGACTTCGTCTTCGGGCCCACGCGAGTGTCGCTCTCCCGCTAGATGGAGCGATCACCACGCCCGACCTAGTGTCTGATTGATCCCCTTCCGAGAGGAGAACGCAGTATGTCGCTGACCGTTTCGAACGATCTTCTCGACCAGGCCAGGACCGGTGAGGTGGACGACGCGGCTTTTGTCACCTGCGTCAGAGACTCACTGCCCTACGCCTGGTCGCTGATCAGCGACCTGGTCAAACAGCGTGAACATACCGGTGCCGAATTCGCCGACAACACCGTGCCGCCGCCGGACGAGGCCGCCCGCGGCCAGCTCCTGCGCGCGCTCGCCAGCGACGCCATGCGTGGCGCCCTGGAGCGGCACTTCGGGGTGCGGCTGGCCTTCCAGAACTGCCACCGGGTCGCGGTCTTCGACCCGGCCGCCGCCGGGGCCCACGCGGAGTTCATCACCGCCAGGTCTCAGATCCTCAACCAGACGCCCGAGCTCGTCGACTGCTGACGGCGGCCTCACTCCGAGGCCTTCCTTCCCCGTGCCCGCCGCACCCGGCGGGCACGGCCGGAGAGCCTGGGCAGCACCTCGGCTCCCAACCGCCTGATGTTCTCAAGGGTGCGGGCGCCCTCGCCCGCACCCTCCACCATGAGGATCAGGTGCCGCAGGCCGGTGACCTCGGCGGTCCGCTCGATCCTCGCCACGCAGAGATCGGGCGAGCCGACCGGATGCGTCCCGCAGAGGAAGTCCACGTACTCCCCGACGTCGCGCGCCGACCGCGCCCGCCCGTCCACCGGTACGTATCCCGCGAGACCCGGCTCCAGCCAGCGCGGCATGGCCTTCCGCATCTCCCGCACGGCCTGATCCGTCGTGTCGGCCACATAGCCCACGGCCGCCGCGACATGGCCGGGCGGTGACAGCGGGCCCGCCGCCAGCGCACCGTAGTCGCGGATCATGGCAGCCTTCTCCCGATCCCCGACATGCATGCCGAGCAGCATCGGCAGCCCGCGCTCGGCTGCGATCAGCACGGTCGCGGGAGAGGTACACGCGACGATCGGCCTGATCCGGGCCGCCGGCACCATCGGCACCTGCCTGAAGTTGAAGAACTCCCCGCTCGCGGAGAGCGTGTCACGCGAGAGCGCCTCGCACAGCAGGTCGAGCGACTCGCGGAAGCCGCGCTCGAACCTCGCCAGGCCCGTGCCGAACACCTCCAGGTCCACCCACGGCCCGCCCCTGCCCACCCCCAGGGCGAACCGGCCCCCGGAGACCTGGTCGAGGATCGCCGCCTGCTCGGCCAAATCCACCGGATGCCGGGTGGACAGGACGCTCACCGCCGTCCCGACCCTGATCCTGGCGGTGCGCCCCAGCGCCACACCGGCCAGCGTCGCCGCCGACGGGCAGACGCCGTACGACATGAAGTGATGCTCGGCGATCCACGCGTCATCGAATCCCGCCTCCTCCGCGGCCACGACCGCGTCCACGGTGTCGCGCAGCACCTCTCCCGGTTGCCGGCCGGGAAATCCCGCCGCGACCAGGAAGACTCCGATTCGCACTCTTCGATGATGTCCGATGTCCGCCGCTAGCCGAAGAGGTCGAGCTGGCCCTCACCGGCCAGTGGGTTGCGGTGCCTCTTGAGGTGGCGCCAGCGGGGCAGATCGTCCAGGTACGACCAGGACAGGCGGTGGTGCTCCGTCGGGCCGAGCTCGGCCAGGGCCGCCTGGTGGACCGGGGAGGGGTAACCCGCGTTCTCGGCGAACCCGTACTCGGAGAAGCCCAGCGAGGCCATGTAGGTGTCCCTGCGGACCTTTGCGATCACGGAGGCCGCGGCCACGGAGACACAGGACAGGTCGCCCTTGACCTCGCACCGGACCGGCCAGGGCGCGCCCAGATAGTCATGCTTGCCGTCCAGCACGACCACGTCGGGCCGGACGGGAAGCCCGGCCAGCGCCCTCCTGGCCGCCCTGCGCAGGGCCTCGGTCATCCCGAGCGCGTCGATCTCCTCGTGGGACGCCTCGCCGTACCCGATACCGGCCGCCCAGGCGGTGATCTCGGAGACCATGGCGGCGCGGCGGGCGGGGGTGAGCAGTTTGGAATCGGTGAGACCGGCGGGCGGTTCCGACAGGTCGGTGACCACGGCGCAGACCGCCACCGGGCCCGCCCAGGCTCCGCGCCCGACCTCGTCCACCCCGGCGACCAGCTTGGCACCGCCGTCGTTCAGCAATCGCTCGAGCGCGTAGGAGGGAGGCATGCGCCGACGTTACCGGCAGGGGAGCGCGACCGCCTCCCGGTGTGCCCGAGGGCGTCATCTGGGCACGGGCTCGACCGCCTCCAGGTCTGCGGCGAGGAGCCTGGCGGCGACGTGGACGGCCCTGAGGGTGACGGAGACGGCAGGGCGGTGAACGCTGGAGGATCGGGCGACGGCGTGGACGGTCCGGCCGACCGGCGGGCCGGGCAGCCGGCGGACGACGATGCCCCGGACCCCCGCGGCCAGCGCCAGGGCGGGAACGGCCGCGATGCCGATGCCCTTGGCGACCAGGCCGATGATCGTGCTCAGTCCCTCAAACTCCCAGGGCACCGGCCGGTGGCCACCGACGTCGGCCATCAGCCGGTCCACCGCCAGCCGGGAGGGCTCGCCGTCCGGGGTGGCCATCCAGGGCTCCTCCCTCAGCTCGCGCAGGTCGACGGGGATGTCGGGGGAGGCGAGCCGGTGCGTGCGCGGCACCACGAGCACCAGCGGATCGCGCAGCAGCGGGAAGACCCGCATGGTGTCCGGTTCGCGTATGCCGCCGTACCAGTCGTCGATCAGGGCGATGTCCACCTCGCCCGACTGCACCTCGCGCATCCCGCGCCCCGAGCGCCCCTGCCCCATCCGCAGGGTGATCTCGCCGTGCCGGCGGAGCGTCCTGGTCAGCGCGGGCGCGAAGGCCACCGCGGCGGTGGGGAAGGCGGTCACGGTGACCCGTCCCGCCGGGGTGACGGCCTGGGCCGACAGGTCGGACTCGGCGCTCTCCACCATGGCCAGGATGCGCTCGGCGTGCTCGACCAGGCGGCGCCCCGCGTCGGTCAGCTCCGCGCTCCTGGCGGTTCTGTCGATCAGCGCGGTCCCGGCCTGGCGCTCCAGCGCGGCCAGCTGCTGGGAGACCGCCGAGGGGCTGTAACCCAGGGATGCCGCAGTGGCGGCGATGCTGCCCCGGCGGGCGAATTCGCAGATCAGCGCGAGTCTCCGCAAATCAAGCATCAGCTTTCCTTATGCCCACCCGCGAGAACCGAAGCTTGTCCTTACGCCCCTACCTCATCAGGGTTGGGAACGTTCCGCAACGAGGGAGGGAACCTCACGATGAACGTCACCCTTTCCGCCACCCTGGCGGCCAACGAGGACATCGAGCGAAGACGGCTCGCCGGGGAGCGCGTGCTGCACCTGGCCTTCGGAGAGGCGGGGCTGCCCGTTCATCCGGCTCTGCGCGAGCGGCTGGCCGCGGCGTCCGGGCACAACGGGTACGGACCTGTCGCCGGCGCGCCGGTGCTGCGCGAGGCGGCCTCCGGCTACTGGTCGCGGCGGGGTCTGCCCACCGACCCGGAACTGGTGGTCTGCGGCCCCGGGAGCAAACCCCTGCTGTACGGCCTGCTGCTGGCGATCGGCGGCGACATCGTGCTGCCGATGCCGAGCTGGGTCAGCTACGCCGCCCAGGCCGACCTGGTCGGGGCGCGTTCCCTGCTCGTTCCCGCGCCCGATGGCGAGGGTGGGGTGCCCGACCCCGAGCGCGTGGCGGCGGCGGTCACGCACGCCCGCGCCCAGGGACGCGACGTGCGTTCGCTGCTGGTCACACTGCCCGACAACCCCAGCGGCACGCTGGCCGGGGCGTCCACGATCCGGCGGATCGCCGAGGTCGCCCGCGAGCTCGACCTCACCATCATTTCCGACGAGATCTACCGCGACCTGGTCCACTCCCCGGCCACCGGCTTTCTCAGCCCCGCCGACGTGGCCCCCGAGCGGACCGTGATCACCAGCGGGCTCAGCAAGAGCCTGGCCCTGGGCGGCTGGCGGATCGGGGTGGCCCGGCTCCCATCCGCGGGACTGCGTGACCGGCTGCTGGCGGTCGCGAGCGAGATCTGGTCCAGCCCGGCCGCACCCGTCCAGCAGGCGGCGGCGTACGCGTACACCGAACCGCCGGAACTCGTCGAGCGGATCGGCGAGAGCCGCAGGTTGCACGGCACGGTGGTGCGGGCGGTGCACGAGCGCCTCGTCCGCGCGGGCGTAAGGGTGGACGCGCCGCAGGGCGGCTTCTACCTCTATCCCGACTTCACCGGGCTGGACTTCGCGTCCTCCGCCGACCTGTCGGCATATCTGCTCGACCGGCACGGCGTCGGGGTGCTCCCCGGCCACGTCTTCGGCGACGACCCGACGGCCCTGCGGGCGCGGGTGGCGACCAGCCTCCTGTACGGCGAGACGACGCGGCGTCGGCTGGCCGCGCTCGGTGCTCCCGACCCCCTGGGGCTGCCCTGGATCTCAGCCTCGCTGGACCAGTTGAGCGAGGCATTGGCCGGCCTGCGCGCCACTCGGCGGCCACCCCGCCCGCAGGTACGCGCCCCACTCGCCGCGGCCCCCGCGACGGGGTGAGATCGCACGCGGCCCCCGCGTCGGCGACGCGCGTTCCAAGGGTGGATTTAGCACCTCTGGCCTGGTCTTTCTTACCGCAGAGAGCCCTGGGGGCGGTGCTTCTCACGATGCTCGCCAAGATGTCTCGTGTCGTTTGGCATCAGGAAGGGGAAAGAGCCCTCATTATGTGCTCATGCCCGCTTCTGTCACCCTGTCCGGGCGCCTCTTGCGCCTGGAACCGCTCAGCCTCGCGGTCGTCGACGACCTCGTCGCCGCGGCGTGTGAAGACCGTTCTACCTACGGCTTCACTCGCGTCCCCAATGGCCGGGACGAGATGGTCTCCTACGTGGAGGCCGCTCTGGCTGAGCAGGCGGAGGGCCGCACGATGCCCTTCGCCATCCGGTGGCTTCACACCGACCGCGTGGTCGGTGCCACCCGTCTCATGAACCTGGAGTACTGGCAGGGCCCCATGCCCTGGCCTCCGGGCACTCGTGGGGCGGTGGGCGATGTCCCGTCCGTGGCGGACATCGGTTACACCTGGCTCTCCGCCTCCGCGCAGGGGACCGGTGCCAACCGCGAGAGCAAGTACCTGATGCTCTCCCTCGCCTTCGAGACCTGGCAGGTCCACCGCATAACCCTCAAGGCCGACATACGGAACGTACGATCCCGGGCCGCCATCGAAGCCCTCGGCGCGCACCTCGACGGTGTGCGGCGGGCGGAGAGCCGAGGCGCCGACGACACGGTCCGAGATACCGCGTACTACTCGATCCTGAGCGACGAATGGCCGATCGTCCGAGAACGGCTGCGCGCGCGGATGGGCCTGTTCGAGGCCGCGTGAGACGCCCCTGGACAAGGGGTAACGCAAGGAGGACCAAATAAACCGACAAAAGCCATATAACGGTCAAAGCTCACTTTAACTACTTAATGGAACAAAAGGCCCGCCCGGGGCTCCGGGCGGGCCAGGTACTCGTCTGATGTCGTACGCGGGTCATGGGAGGCGTTCGTACGCCGCGCCACCGAGCGGGTCACGAGGTGGGATTACTCCTCGCCGTCGACCTCGTAGATGTAGCGCCACTTGCCGCACAGTGTCCGCTTGGCGTCGTGCTTGTCCCAGTAGCAGACCCTGACCTGCAGGTTTTCGACCTCTTCCCGAACGAAGTGGAAGGGGGTGTAACCCTGGGAGCCGCACTTGCGCGCCCAGTAGTAGCTCTCCTCGCCCTCGTGGTCCTCGATCTTGAACTGGACGTAGCCGCAGAGCCAGCTCGGCGAGTACTTGTCGTAGACCCTGCCCTGGACGTGGACGCTGTCGTCGTCCTCGGTCCAGACACGACCCTTGGCGCTGGCGCGGGAGTCGTCGTAGTACTTGGAGTAGTAGGAGCCCCAGAACTCGTCGTAGTCGCTGGAGGCGGCCGGGCCGGCGGTGGAGGTGGCGGCCGAGGCCGGAGAGGCGAGGGCCGGAACACCGATCGCGATGACGGCGGTGGCGGCGGCGAGACCGAGGAGTTTGCTGATCGAGCGGCGCATGATGGTTCTCTCCTTGAGGGGGCGGCTCCCGACTTCCTCTAGGAGCCATGGCTCATTGATAGGCTCGCCCGCCTTCATCACGCTTACAGCGCCTTTATCCATACCTGCAATCCGCCGACATGTCGGGCATGGCCGCCCCCGTATGGGGCCATGCCCGACAGCCACAGCATTGTGGACATGACTCAACAGCCGATTAACGTGCGATCAACGGCTCGGCGAACGGACAACCCTCTACTTACTGAGTCAGCAGGGGAGGATCTATCATTTGGCCATAAAACTTCCCATCGGGCGGAGATTCAAGAAATGGCTGTTCAGGGCAGCGGAGACGGATTACGGTTCGCCGTACTCGGTCCTGTCCAGGCCTGGCGTGACGGATCCGAACTCGACCTGGGCACCCCACTGCAACGTTCCATCCTGGCGATGCTCCTGCTGAGGGAGAACCGGGCGGTGACGCCGGCCGAGATGATCGACGCGATCTGGGGGGACGACGCCCCGCCCCGCGCGCTCGGCGCCCTGCGCACCTACGTCTCCCGGCTGCGCGCGGTGCTGGAGCCGGACAGGTCCCCGCGCACCCGTCCCGAGCTGCTCACCTCCGTCGGCAGGGGGTACGCGCTGCGGCTGAACGGGATCGTCCTTGACCTGGTCCTCTTCGAGCGCGGCATCGCCGAGGCCGAGGTCGCGCGCCGCGCGGGCGACTTGGCGAAAGCCGCGGAGAGCCTGCGTGCGAGCCTGGCGCTGTGCACCGGCGAGCCGCTGGCCGGAGCCGTCGGCCCCTATGCCGAACACCAGCGCGACCGGCTCACCGAGCGCCGGATGAGCGTGCTGGAAGTCCTGATGGACCTGGACCTGGAGCTGGGCAGGCACGCCGACGTGCTGTCCGAGCTGATCGCGCTGACCGCCGACCATCCGCTGCGCGAGCGACTCCGCGCCCAGCTGATGCTGGCCTACTACCGCTGCGGGCGCAGGGCGGAGGCACTGGCCGCCTTCGCCGAGACCCGCGCCACGCTGATCGAGGAACTGGGCATCGAGCCCGGCCCCGACCTGACGAGCATGCACCAGCGCATTCTCACCGACGCCCCGGCCCTCGCGCTTGCCCCTGCCGACCGACCCGCACGGCTCGCGCCCGCCGAGGCCGCACCGGCCGCCCCGGATCGGAGCCCGAAGCCGGAGCCGACGAGAACGTCGGGAACGCGGGGAACGCCGGTGGTCCCGGAACTGCCGCGCCCCGCGCAGCTTCCCGCCGCCGTGAACGACTTCACCGGGCGCCGTCAGATCATCGCGCGGCTGCGCACGCTGCTGTCGGCCCAGGAGGGCTCCGAGGGCGTGCCCGTGGCTGCCATCTCCGGCATCGGCGGCGTGGGCAAGACGGCGCTGGCGGTGCATGTCGCCCATGCCATGCACGACCTGTTCCCCGATGGCCAGCTCTACGCCGACCTGCGCGGGTACGGCGTGGAGCCGACCGCGCCCGAGTCCGTGCTGGCCGCGTTCCTGCGTGGGCTCGGCCTGCCCGCCGACGCCATCCCCGACGGCCTGGCCGAGCGTTCCGCGCTGTTCCGCTCGCTCCTGGCCGACCGGCGGATGCTCGTGCTGCTGGACAACGCCCGCGACGCCGCGCAGGTGGGCCAGCTGCTCCCCGGTTCGGCCGGGTGCGCGGCGATCGTGACCAGCCGCGGCAAACTCGCCGACCTGGCCTCGGCCCGGCTGATCGACCTGGACGTCATGGAGCCGGAGGAGGCCCTCGCACTGTTCGGCACCGTCGCCGGCACCGAGAGGGTGGAAGCGGAACGCGCCGCCGCCATGGACGTGGTCGCCGCCTGCGGTTTCCTGCCGCTCGCGGTGCGAATCGTGGCGGCGCGCCTGGCCGCCCGGCCGTCCTGGACCGTCGCCTCCCTGGTTCCCCGGCTGGCCGACGAGCGCCGCCGCCTGGACGAGATGCGCGTGGGAGACCTCGCGGTGGAGGCGACCTTCGCCCTCGGGTACGGCCAGCTCAGTCCGGCTCAGGCCCGCGCGTTCCGGCTGCTCTCCCTGCCCGGGGGCCCGGACATCTCGATCGGGGCCGCCTCCGGGCTGCTCGCGCTGGAGGCGATGGACACCGAGGACGTCCTGGAGTCCCTGGTGGACGCCAGCCTGCTTGAGGCTCCGGCCCCTGGCCGTTACCGCTTCCACGACCTGCTCAAGCTCTTCGCCCGCCGGGTCGCGGAACGGGCCGAGAGCACGGCGGAGGGGGACGGCGGTCGGGACGGTGGGGAGCGACGCGGGTCCGGGGTGAGCGTGGCCATCGGCGGGGAGGGCGCGGCGGCGCTGGCCCGGCTGCTCGACTTCTACCTGGCGTCCGCGCGCTCGGCGCACCGCCTCGCCTACGAGGGCAGCACGATCGCCGACCAGCTGGGTGTCACCGGTACCGGCCACGCCTTCGCCTCCGCCGACGAGGCTGTGGCCTGGCTGTCGGTGGAGGCGGAGTCGCTGTTCGCGTCGATCGCCCAGGTGACCCGCGCGAACCAGGCCGAGGCACTGCTGCCGGGGGCCGACCTGCTGCTCGCCATGGAGCCGCTGCTGGAGTCGGGGAGCCACGGCCGCGAATTCGAGAGCCGGACGCGGGAGATGCTGGCCGCGGCGCGACGGCTCGATGCCGTCTCCAGCGAGCTGCGCTGCCGCTACGTGCTGGGCCGGGTGCTGTTCGGCACCAACCGGCTGGCCGAGGCCGAGGAGGAGTTCCGTGCCTCCCTGGAGCTGTCGGCCGGGGGCGATCGCATCGTTGTCGGCGAGGTACTGAACGCGCTGGCCGTCGTGGCCGGGCGCCGACGCCGCCACGTGGAGGCCCTGGCCTGGTTCAGCTCGGCGCGCGAGGCGTTCAGGGAGGTCGGAGCACGGGGCGGGGAGGCGCTGACACTCAGCTACTCCGCCCGCGACCACCTGTTCCTGGAGCAGCCGCAGGAGGCGATCGCCGCCGCCGAGCAGGGGCTGGCCCTGTTCATCGAGATGGGCTCCAGCGCCGGCACCGCCAGGGCCCGCTACCACCTGGGGATGGTCCTGTCGCGGGTCGGCCGGTTGAACGAGGCGGTCCACCACCATGCCGAGTGCCTCGCCTTCTTCCGGGCCAGCAGGCAGCGGGTCTGGGAGCAGCGGGTCTGTTCCCGGCTGGCCGAGACCTTCATCCACGCGGGCCGCTTCACGGACGCGACCCGTCACGCGGAGCAGGCGCTTACCGTGAGCCGGGAGATCAGCCACCCGTACGGTGAGGCGCAGGCTCTGTGGGTGCTAGGCAAGGCGCTCAACGGCCTCGGCAGCACCGGCCGCGGGCGTGACTGCCTCGAACGCGCCCACGACCTGTTCAGCAGGCTCGGTGCGCCCGAGGCCGAGGATCTGCGCCTTCTGCTGGAGCGCGACCAGGTCGACAGCTGATCCAAGATCATCATAAAGATCATCGTCAAGCCGCGTCATCCAAACGTGGTTGATCACTGGCATACCCCTCGCAGTCGGTCCCCGGTCCGGAATGAGCGTGGAAGCCCGGCCGGCCGCCTGGCCCCGGGCGACGTGTAGGGGGCCCGGTCATCCGGTACGTCGCCCGCGGGCCGGCCGCCTCACTGTGGCAGCCGGCCGGACTTGGCACGGACTCTTCACCCCCCGAGTCCGTGCCCCACACCCAGAGCTTCCTCCACCGGGTTTGACATCCGATTGACAGGCAATAGCGGCGATATCCACAGCCTGTGGAGAATCACCCTGTGGATATGTGGAAAAACCCCTCGGCAATCAGCGGGCGGAGCACGGCAGGGGCCTTGGCCCGCAGGTCATCGGGGTCCTCGCCGGTGAGTTCCGCGATCGCGTCGAGGAGCGGGGCCAGTGGATAGTCACCGTCGCAGACCCCCGCGAGGGCGGCTTCCACGGTCCCGACCCGCGTGCTGCGGCGCAGCCTCCCGGTCTGCCTCAGCACGATCCGCGCCGGGTCCTCGGCGCCGGGCGGTCCGCTCCGCTCCTCCAGCACTCCCTCGGCGACCGCCAGTCTGGCGCCCAGCAACTGGGCGTCGGTCAGCCGGTGCGCCGTGGTGATCGCGCCGAGCACCTCGTCCACGTATCCGCCGACCGGCAACTCCACCGGCAGGCCGTACTCCTCCACCCGCACGACCGGGTCAAGGCTCCCGGAGTCGTGCAGCGTGATCCAGCCGAAGCCGATCCCGGTGACGTTCTCGGAATCGAACCAGCCGAGCCAGTCGTCGTAGAGCTCGCGGTAGCGCGGGGTGCCCTGCTCGGCGGCGTCCCTCAGCCACAGTTCGACGTACTCGGCGGGATCCTGCACGTCACGCTGGACCGCCCAGCCGTCACAGCCGGTCCCGGCGAGCCAGCCGCCCACCCGGTCACGCCAGTCCTCGCCGTCGACATGCAGCCAGTTGGCCAGCAGGTGGCAGGTGCCGCCGGGTGCGAGGTGGCCCGGCGCCCGCCGTACGAGGTCGCGGCAGAAGTCGTCGGCGGGCAAGCCCGACTCCCGGTAGGTGAACCGGCCGGCCGGGGAGATCACGAACGGCGGGTTGGAGACGACCAGGTCGAAGCGTTCGCCCTCGACGGGATCGAACATGGAACCCTGCCGCGTCTCGACCCCGGTGATCCCGGACAGCGCCCAGCTCAACCGGGCCAGCTCCAGCGCGCGCGGGTTGACGTCGGTGGCCGTTATCTCCTCGGCGCGGCCGTTCAGATGGAGCACCTGGACCCCACATCCGGTACCGAGATCCAGCGCACGCCCGACCGGGCGATGTGAGGCCAGCTGGGCGAGGTTCGCCGAGGCTCCCCCCGCGCCGACGACGTGGTCCGGGCGCAGGGCGGGGTCGCCCGGCCTGACCTTGCGGTCGGAGACCAGGTAACCACCGGTCTCCCAGGGCTGCAGGTGAACCGTGGAGGTGACCCGCCCGCCCTCGACGGTCACCAGTCCCGCGGCGGCCAGTTCCTCCAGCGGAAGGCCCGCCGGTGCCCCTCGCGCCTCCACGGGGGCGCCGAGCCACCACAGCCGGATCAGGGTGCCGAGCGGGTCACCCTGGCCGGTGACGCGCAGGGCGGGCACCGTCTCCTCGCGGGAGAGCGCGGTGGCGGCGACGTCACCGAGTCGCTCGCGGACGCCGTCGATGGTGTAGCCGGTGTCGAGCAGGAGCTCTCTGAGCCGGTCCAGCAGATCGTTCACCGGGCAATCCTCGCACCGGGCACGTCCGGTTGCCCCGAGTGATGTGACTGTTACACACCGGGGTAAGCATTCTGCAAGCGGACTTCAACCGGGAGGCGGTACTTCTTGGTAACTGCACCATCCGTTCCAAAGGATCCGTGATGCTGATCCCCTGCTTCGCCTGTGAGTCCCGTTTTCGCCCTGATGAGTATTTTCGTGCCTGCCACGACTACTGCCGAGGCAAGGATCTGGTCGCCTGGACCTGTCCGCGATGTGGCAATCAGGATGAGTTACGAGTCTTCCCCGGAGAGCTGGGGTTCGGCTACGCCAGACGCGGCAGGTTCGACGTCTCCGACCGGGTGCGCGTGCCCGGCCTGCGGCGTCGGCGTCAGGACCTGCGACTGGACATCTCGCTCAACGAGGACGTCTGGCGGGTGTCGACACGGATGCGCCAGTTGGCGGGCACACGCTGAGCCCGCTCCGGCCGGGCGGGAACGATGACGGCGGTCAGGAGCCCTGCTGCCGCAGGCCCTGCCAGGCCGCCTCACAGAGGCCACTGATCTCCTCGGAGGTGGGCTGGTGCGCCCCGGCGAACCACAGGCGGCACATCTCATTGGCCGGTCCAAGCCAGAGCACGTAGCACATCGTCGGATGGACGGGCTGGAGCAGCCCGTTCTTCATGTGCGGGCGCCACCAGTCGGAGACCGTTCTGAAGAACGCCCTGCGCGACTCCGACACCTCGGTGCCGCCCGGCTCCTCACGCCTGGGCGGCCGCTCACTGATCAGCAGGTGGGCGCGCTCGCGATGCTCGCCACACCAGGACATGTGCAGCGCGACGATGGCCTCGATGCCCTCCCTCGCCCCCTCGTGGCGATGGAGCTCGGCGAGGAACGCGTCCTGGTACATGCGCAGGGTCTCGGCGTACAGGACGCCGAAGACATGTTCCTTGCTGGCGAAGTGGTGATAGAAACTGCCGACGCTGACACCGCTCTCCTCACGGAGGCTGGCCAGCGTGGTGGCCGAGACACCATCTTGGCTGAATCGTCGTAGGGCGCCCTCGACGATCCTGGTGCGGCCGTCGCGTCCGTTCTTGGCAGTCTTCACGACTCCAATGGTGCGGCACCAGAACCTTATTCCGCAAACTGTGCGGGAAACGGCTTGGACCACGCCGATCATACCGTCTTGATCGCGACACCGCGCCACCGCCCCGGAAGCCCCGCCCACATGCCCGCGTCCCGGCGCGAGGCCCCTCAGTGCAGGATTCTCGCGGTCACCTCCACCGTGCCACAGGAGGCGCGCATGGTCGCCTCAGGCCACATCTTGCGGATCATCGCCAGCACCGTGCGGTTGTCTCCGAGCACGTCCATCCCCACCGTCCCGGCCCCCCCGGCCGCCGCGCGGCGCATCAGCGCACGGACGAGCCGGGAGCCGAGCCCCACTCCCTGCCACTCGTCGCCCACCACCACGGCGATCTCGACGTCGGTCACCTCTCCCTCTCTCCGGTAGCTCATCGCGTGCCCGACGACGAGGTCCCCGTGAACCGCCAGCAGCGCGTCGCACCGTTCGTCCACCGCCAGGAGCGCCCTGACGAAGCCCGCGCCGGGACGGCTCACCCCGGTGAAGAACCGCCGTGCCTGCGTCCGGGGCGACAGCCCCCCGAGGAAGCGACGGACCCGTTCCTCGTCATCCGGCCGCGCGGGGCGGATCTCGACGGCCTCCGGCATGGCGTCCACGGGCACGGGCGGCGCCGAGGCCTGGCACGGCGACGCCAGCTGAGTTCGCATCATGGACTCAGATTCTCGCGAGAGAGCTGAGTATGTCAAGTAGACTTAGATGAGCGTTGGAGGTGGCGCCATGGCGACTTACGATTCGCACATGAGTGAGGCGGCTCCCGGCAACCTGCCCCTACGGCCGGAGAACTGTTCCATCGAGCGTGCCCTCGGCATCGTCGGCGAGAAGTGGACGTTCCTGGTGCTGCGCGAGGCGTTCAGCGGGGTACGGCGCTTCGCCGACATGCAGGCCGCCACGGGAGCACCCAGGCAGGTGCTCAGCGCCAGGCTGGCCCGTCTCGTGGAGGAGGGGCTGCTGCGCAAGGTGCCCTACCGCGAACCCGGGCAACGGCAGCGCGACGAATACCGGCTGACCCAGATGGGTCTCGACCTCTACCCGACCCTGGTGGCCCTGATGCAGTGGGGCGACAGGTATCTCAGCGACCACGAGGGGCCGCCGACACTCCTCACCCACCGTGGCTGCGGCGCTCCGATCGAGCAGCACTTCCGCTGCGCAGAGGGGCACGAGGTGTCCGGCCCGAGAGAGGTCACCCCGCTTCCCGGCCCCGGCATGCGCCTCAGCCCTCCAGCCCCTGCGTCTCCAGCCCCCGCAGGCAGTGCCGGAGGCTGAGCACCGAGATCAGTGCCGCACCGCCGAGCAGCACCGCGACCGCCGAGGTGCGCACCAGAAGGTAGGTCTCCAGAGTCTGGCTGAGCAGCAGCCACAGGCTCAGCGCCGCGTTCAGCAGTTGCGCGCACCCCCACAGCACCGACTGCGACACGAAGAAACGGCGCATCCGCGGGTGCTCCGTCACATGGTCGGGCAGCGGCACGAGATCGGCCACCACCCGCCGGATCAGCGGCCGCCGCAACGGCGCGGTGAGCAGGAAACCCATGCTCACGCAGAACACCCCGAGGCAGGGCTGGAGGAAGAACACGATGGGGTTGCCCGTCGCCACGGTCAGCACCACCCTGACGGTGATCGTGCCCGCCGCCAGCATGAGCGTGCCGGGCGCCTCGCTCCGCCTGACCAGTCGCCAGGCGACCCCGCCGTAGACCCAGAGCGCCGCCACCGCGAGCGCGACGTGCGAGTTGGTGAAGATCAGTGCGACGTAGAAGACGAGAACGGGAAGCATCATGCTCTCGAACACCCTGGGGGCGGCATGCCGCAGCAGAGCGCCGAGACGGGGGAGTGCGATCGGAGCCGTGGGAGCGGGCATGAGCACAGTCATCAGGAGCAGGCTCCGAGGGTGGTGGAACGTCCCGGGGGATATTTCAGCCGACCATATGCGATGTCCGAAGTGTCCATGAATTTTTCCATGACATCCGGCGATCGCGCGGTTCCGGGCACCTTACTACGCCCGCAGGCACCCCCCGCCACTCCCAAACGCGCACTCGGAGAACGGGGCGGCACTCCCGGTGCCTACTCTTGAGAGCGTGTACCGGTTTCTGCTGACTCCCCGATGGCTGGCTCTGCACGTGGTGGTGTTGCTGGTCATCCCCGCTTTCGTGCTGCTGGGCCAGTGGCAGTTCGGGCGTTTCACGGAAAGATCCACCAGCAGCGACCAGATCACCCGCAACCTCGCCACCGCCCCCGTCTCCGTGGAAGCGCTGACCTCGCCCGGCGGCACCGTCTCCGTGCAGGACAAATACCGCCCCGTCACGGTCAGCGGCAGGTACGACGCGGACGCCCAGCTCCTGGTCAGGCGCCGCGCCCAGAACAAGGTGGTCGGCTTCTACGTGCTGACCCCGCTGATCTCCCCGAACGGCACCGGTGTGCTGGTGAACCGGGGCTGGGTCAAGGCGGGTGCCACGGCCGACGCCCTCCCCGAGGTCCCCGCCCCGTCCTCGGGTGAGGTAACTGTCACCGGCAGGCTACGGCCCACCGAGACCGAGGAGACCTCGGGCATTCGGGACCGAGCGGGCCTGCCCACGGGCCAGGTCCTGCTGATCAACACCGAGGCGATCGGCGGCCGCCTGCCGTACCGGCTTCTCGGCGGGTACGTCGAGTTGACCGGGCAGTCGCCCGCGGCCGCCACCGCGCCGGAACCCGTCCCGGCGCCGGACGTCGGCGGGGGAGGCGGGCTCAACCTGGCGTACGGCGTGCAGTGGTGGCTGTTCATCGGGATCGCGATCGGCGGCTGGGCGCTGCTGATCCGCAGGGAGGCCGCCGACCTCAGGGCCGCGGCCACCGCCGCGCCGGCCACGACCGGCGGTCCAGAACCCGGCGACCCCGCCGAACTCCCGGACGCCCCCGAGCGGACCGCACCGGCTGAGCGGGCCGGCACCTGACGAAGAACCCGCCTGAACACCGGCACCCGGCTGCGGACCCGGCGGAAAGCCGCGGAGCCTAGCCGCCGACGAGGTTCAGCAGAGTGCCGGCGCCCAACATCAGGCCCGTGGAGAGCAGGCCCGCTCCGAGCGCCAGCAGGAACCCCCGTACCCCGCCGAGCCGCTCGCGCGGCGCGGGGCGCCGCCCGGCCTCGAACCAGAGCGGGCGGGGTTCGAGCAGCAGGAACAGCAGCGCGCCGGCCTGCCCGACGGTGAAGAGCCAGAGCCAGGCCCACCGGTTGCCCAGCCTGGGCGTCGAACCGAGCATGATCAGGAAGGCGAGCACCCAGGCTCCGAGCACCCACACGCCACCGACGGACGCAGGCACCTTTCTGCCCCAGAGGGGCACGAGCTCCCATCTGCCGGAGTCGTCCGGCTCGGTCGCCCTGATCCGG
>NZ_JBEXUE010000147.1:0-20700 GCF_040614275.1 Streptosporangium sp. NPDC006013 | reverse complement strand
AGGTCGACCCGAGCGGCATGTTCGGTTTCAAGAACCTGATGCCGACCTTCCCCCTGCCCGAGGGGGAGAGTGAGGAGAGCTGGTTCCGCACGTGAGCGCGTCGCCGGCGAGGTCGCCTCGGGCTCGGCCGACCTCGGCCTCGTCGACGGGATCACCGCGCCCAGCGATCCGTTGCGGCTGCCGGACGTGGGGCCGCTGTCAGGCTTCGGGGTCGCCGAGGAAGAGCTGATGGTGGTGTTGCCCGCCGGCCACCCGCTCTCACACCGGCACGGCCTGGCGCTGACCGACCTGACCGACGCGCTGTGGCTGCGGGCGCCGGTCGCCGTACCGGTGGAGCGGCTGCGCGAGCTGGCCGGCGGGGGCGGGTTTCGCGCCGCGCTGCGCTACGACGGCGAGGACCTGCACACGGTGCTGAATCTGGCCGCCGCGGGGAACGGCCTGGTCCTGCTGCCCGCCTCGGTGACGGCCGGAGTGACGCGGGGGGTGCCGCTGACCGCGCCGCGGGTGGTGCACCGGGTGGAGGTCCTGTACGCCGAGCCCGCAGGCCAGGCCGCCGCACTCGCCGCTCAGCTGCGCCAGCCGCCCTCGTCCACCCCGCCGGGCACCTCCGCCCGCGGATCGTAGGGGATACGGGTGAAGACGAAGGTGTTGAGATCCAGGTGGCTGGGTGAGCCGTCGGGCCCGCGAACCACACGCAGGGTCTCACCCGCGTAGTAGCCGTCCAGTCCCAGCCAGGTCCCGTCGGCCTGGGCGGCGAACCGGGAGGCCCGGCCGGTGCCACCGACCGGGTTGAGGGAGACACCGCCTTCGGGCAGCAGCCGCAGCACGTACGCGCTGGGCCCCCAGTACCACGGGCCGGTCAGCTCCAGCAGGCCCGCGCTGTCGGCGACGGGCGTCCACTCCTCGGGCAGGCGCGGCTCGTGCTGGTCGAGGATCGCCAGCAGATCGGTCAGCAGAGCGCGGCTGACACCCGAGGTGGAGTTGGCCATGAACAGCACGCCGACCCTGTCGGACGGATCGGCCCACACCGTGGCCAGGAAGCCCGGCATGGAGCCGGTGTGACCGGCCAGGCGGCGGCCGTTCGCGCGGGCCAGCTGCAGCCCCAGACCGTACCCGCCGGTCCAGGCGTCGCCGTCGTCGACGGTCGCGGGTTCGCGCATCTCCACCACGGTGGCCGGGGCGAGCACGCCGCCGGTGTCGCCGGCCACGAACGCCGCCCACCGGGCAAGGTCTGCGGGGGTGGACCACAGCTGCCCGGCGGGAGCCATGGCGACGGCGTCATGCTCGGGTTCGGGCAGCAGTACGTCCGCCCAGGGGTGCACGGCGTAGCCGCACGCGTGCGGCGCGCGCGGCCGGGGCGTGGTGTCGCGCATGCCCAGCGGCCCTAGGATCTCCTCGTCCACGGCCCGCGCCCAGTTCACGCCGCGGTGGCGGGCCACCAGCTCGCCCAGCAGGGCGAAGCCCACGTTGGAGTAGTGGTAGCGGCGCCCGGGACGGTGCTTGGCTGCGTCGGGCCCGAGCGCGGCGACCAGTTCCTCGGCCGGCACGCCGGGGGTCCGCTCCCACCACTGGCCCGGCGACTCGGCACTCAGCCCGGAGGTGTGCGACAGCAACTGGGCGACGGTCACCTCGCCGACGCCGGTCCCGAGACCGGGGATGTGCTTGGAGACCGGGTCGAGCAGATCCACCTTCCCCTCGTCGCGCAGGCGCATGACCACGACCGCGACCAGGCTCTTGGTGATCGAGCCGATGCGGTACTGGGTGAGGGGGGTGGGGGCGGCCCCCTCCACCCGGCCTCGCGCGCCGAACCAGGCCAGCTCCCCGTCGCGCACCACCCCGGCGGCCAGCGAGGGCAGGCGCCCCTGGGACTGCTCCACCGCGACCCTGCGCAGCAGCGCGCGAGCCGTACTCTCCAGAACCGGCGACATGAGAGGGCTCCTCCCCGACACGACAAAAAGTGCCCCCAGGTTAGTGCCGCTCGAGCCCGGGGGGCATCGCCGGCGGCTCCGCGAGATGCGCGCCGCCGGCCCCGATGAAGACGATGTCGGCCACGGCGACCACTGCGGCCGCCGCGCCCCTGGCCACCTTCGGCGGCTCGCGCACCCGTATCGCCTGGCCCACCAGGCACGAGCTCAAGCGCATTCCCATCCGCCACCCCACACCCGTCTACCCGTGGTCACTCGCCTGGCACATCGTCAACCATCACCCCGACCCCGGCAAACTCCGCGACCACCTGCGCCACGTGCCCACACCGGCCCCGCCGACCGACACCTGGAGCCCCCTCACGACCGGGGAGGATGAGCCGGGCAGAGGCTAGGACCAGGTGCCCGGCGGCGCCCGCTCTCGCCGGGAGAGGGACTTTCGGCTCTGCCCACAGCCAGCCAAAGACCCTGGTACGCCGGGTACATGCGCCGCACGGTGGAGGCAACACCACGGGGGAGGTGGCCTGATGAGTTCCTTCGGCTACCGGATCCGGTGCCGTCTGCGCCTGCATCGGTTCGACAGCAACCCTTTGCGTAGACGCTCGGACCGGATCGAGACAGTCGCCGTGTTGGTGAGCCTGCTGCTTTTCGTCGCCGGGCTGTGGCCGACGGTCGGACTCGGCCGGCAGGCCTACCAGGACGGCCTGCGAGCCGAGCTCGCCGCCCCCCACCGGAGGGCGGTCGCCGCCGAGGTCGTGGGCACGGCCCGCCCGGCGGAGCCCGGCCTCGGCGGGCAGGCGCGCACGGTGCGCTGGACGGCGGCGAACGGGACCCCGCGCACCGGCCAGGTCGTGCTCCCCTCGGCGGTACCGGTCGGCTCGCGCACCGAGATCTGGCTGGATGCCGCGGGCAGGCCCACCGACCCCCCGCAGAGCCGCGCGGAGACGGTCACGGTCGCCACGCTCACCGCGATCGGGGTGATGGCGTGTATCTCGATGATCCTGCTGGTCTTCCTGGTCGGCCTCCGGGTGCTGCTGAACCGCTACCGTGACGCCGAGTGGGAGAGGGCGTGGTCCCTCGCCGACCAGCGATGGCACAGGCCGAAGCAGGGCTGATCTCTGCCGTGCAGAAGAAGGCCGCCACGCCCTGGCCCGCAAGATCTGCCACGGCGAGAAGGGCGAGCCGTACCGTGCCCAGATCCAGCGCATCCCGTCGTATCCGGCGTCGTTGCGGACCTCGAAGCCGAGGGTGTCGCGCTAGAAGGCCGGGGAGGCGTCCGGGGCGTCGTGCGGGAGGAAACTCGTGTGAATGGTGATGTCCATGGTGGTCAGGCCAGGTGCGGCTCGGTGACCGGCGCTTCTTGATTCCTGACCGGTCTGGTCACCTGTTTCGCCACGCACGGCGGTATCCCCGCCGTCGCGCGCGCCGCGTGGTGCCGGTAGGTGCTGGGCGGCACACCGACCAGTTCGGTGAAGCGGGTGCTGAAGGTGCCCAGCGACGAGCAGCCGACCGCGAAACAGACCTCGGTGACGCTGAGGTCGCCACGACGCAGCAGCGCCATCGCGCGCTCGATGCGCCGCGTCATCAGGTACGAGTACGGCGACTCGCCGTAGGCCAGCCGGAACTGGCGGCTGAGGTGCCCGGCGGACATGTTCACGCCGCGGGCGAGCGCCTCGACGTCCAGTGGCTGCGCGTACTCCCGGTCGATCCGGTCGCGGACGCGGCGCAGCCGCGCGAGGTCGCGCAGGCGCTGCGCCGCGGCGGGTCTGCTGGTCACCTGTGAGATCGTGCCACATACGACTGTATGTGAAGGTTGAACACGCTCCTTTATCGGTCGGGACGAGTCGAAACAGATGAGAGAACTCGTCTCACGGTGTCCGCGAGGGCCTCGCTCAGGTGCCCACGTAGGCCGCGAGGTGCTCGCCGGTGAGGGTGGATCGGGCGGCGACGAGGTCGGCGGGTGTGCCCTCGAAGACGATCCGGCCGCCGTCGTGGCCGGCGCCGGGGCCGAGGTCGATGATCCAGTCGGCGTGCGCCATGACCGCCTGATGGTGCTCGACGACGATGACCGACTTGCCGGAGTCGACGAGCCGGTCGAGCAGGCCGAGCAACTGCTCGACGTCGGCGAGGTGCAGGCCCGTGGTCGGCTCGTCGAGGACGTAGACGCCGCCCTTCTCGGCCATGTGGGTGGCCAGCTTGAGCCGCTGCCGCTCGCCGCCGGACAGCGTGGTGAGCGGCTGGCCGAGGCTGAGGTAGCCGAGCCCGACGTCGGCGAGCCGGTCGAGGATGGCGTGCGCGGCCGGCGTGCGCGCCTCGCCGGCGCCGAAGAACTCCTCGGCCTCGGTCACCGACATCGCGAGCACCTCGCTGATGTCGCGGCCGCCGAGGTGGTGGTCCAGCACCGATGCCTGGAACCGTTTGCCCTCGCACTCCTCGCAGGTGGTGGCGACGCCGGCCATCATCGCCAGGTCGGTGTAGATGACGCCGGCGCCCTTGCAGGTGGGGCAGGCGCCCTCGGAGTTGGCGCTGAACAG
This sequence comes from Streptosporangium sp. NPDC006013, assembly GCF_040614275.1. Taxonomy (NCBI): domain Bacteria; kingdom Bacillati; phylum Actinomycetota; class Actinomycetes; order Streptosporangiales; family Streptosporangiaceae; genus Streptosporangium; species Streptosporangium sp. NPDC006013. The sequence continues at coordinate 16,244 of NZ_JBEXUE010000147.1, read as the reverse complement.
CGCCGGCTTCACGCCGTTGGCCTTCGCGAACGCCTTGCGGATCGGGTCGAGCAGTCCGGTGTAGGTCGCCGGGTTGCTCCGTCGCGAGCCGCGGATCGCGCCCTGGTCGATCGAGACCACCCCCGCGCGGCCGGGGATCGACCCGTGCACGAGCGAGCTCTTGCCGGAGCCGGCGACGCCGGTGACGACGGCGAGCACCCCGAGCGGGATGTCGACGTCGACGTCGCGCAGGTTGTTCGCCGTCGCGCCGCGGATCTCCAGCTTGCCGGTGGGCTTGCGCACCTTCTCTTTGACGACGGCCCGGTCGTCGAAATGGCGGCCGGTGAGGGTGCCGCTGGCCCGCAGCCCCTCGACGGTGCCCTCGAAGCAGACGGTGCCGCCCGCCGTACCGGCGCCGGGGCCGAGGTCGACGACGTGGTCGGCGATCACGATCGTCTCCGGCTTGTGCTCCACGACGAGCACCGTGTTGCCCTTGTCCCGCAGCCGCAGCAGCAGGTCGTTCATCCGCTGGATGTCATGGGGGTGCAGGCCGATGGTGGGCTCGTCGAAGACATAGGTGGTGTCGGTGAGCGCGGAGCCGAGGTGGCGGATCATCTTGACGCGCTGTACCTCGCCGCCCGACAGCGTGCCCGACGGCCGCTCGAGCGACAGGTAGCCCAGCCCGATCTCCACGAAGGAGTCGAGGGACTGCTGCAGTGCGATGAGCAGCGGCGCCAACGGCGGCTCGTCCAGATCGCGCACCCAGTCGGCCAGGTCGCTGATCTGCATCGAGCAGGCGTCGGCGATGCCGATCCCCTTGATCTTGGAGGACCGGGCCGCCTCGCTGAGCCGGGTGCCGCCACACTCGGGACAGGAGGTGAACGTCACCGCCCGCTCCACAAAGGCCCGGACGTGCGACTGCAGCGCCTCCTTGTCCTTGGACAGCATCGACTTCTGGATCTTCGGGACCAGGCCCTCGTACGTCAGGTTGATGCCGTCGATCTTGATCTTGGTCGGCTCCTTGTAGACCAGGTCGTGGAGCTCGGCCTTGGTGTACTTGCGGATCGGCTTGTCGGGGTCGAAGAAGCCGCAGCCGCTGAAGATCCGGCCGTACCAGCCGTCCATGCTGTAGCCGGGGATCGTGAGCGCACCCTCGTTGAGCGACTTGGAGTCGTCGTAGAGCTGGGACAGGTCGATGTCGGTGACCCGGCCCATGCCCTCGCAGCGCGGGCACATGCCGCCGGTGATGCTGAAGTCGCGCCGCTCCTTCACAGTCTTCCCGCCGCGCTCGAACGAGACCGCACCTGCTCCGCTGATGGAGGCGACGTTGAAGGAGAAGGCCTGGGGCGAGCCGATGTGCGGCCGGCCGAGCCGGCTGAACAGGATGCGCAGCATCGCGTTGGCGTCGGTGACGGTGCCGACCGTGGAGCGGGGGTTGGCCCCCATCCGCTCCTGGTCGACGATGATCGCGGTCGTCAGCCCTTCGAGGACGTCGACCTCGGGCCGTGCCAGCGTCGGCATGAAGCCCTGCACGAAGGCACTGTAGGTCTCGTTGATCAGCCGCTGCGACTCCGCGGCGATCGTGCCGAACACCAGCGAGCTCTTGCCCGAGCCGGAGACGCCGGTGAACACCGTCAGCCGGCGCTTCGGGATCTCGACGCTGACGTCCTTGAGGTTGTTCCCGCGTGCGCCCTGCACGCGGATCAGATCATGGCTGTCGGCAATGTGCAGCGCAGGCGACTGCGTGTCCGTCCTCGTGGCCATACTCATCATGTCTCCATCTGTTAAGCGGGGTCGCCTTCACGGTCCCCATCGGCGTCGCCTGGCTTGATCTGACTAGCTTTGAGCAGTATGTCTGGTTCTCCTTCGTCGGCGCGGTCGCGGCAACGGTCCGCTGTCCACCTGATCAGCGTGTCGGCCGGGGGGCGCGACGAACCGGTCACCCCGCTCCTGCGGCAGCGCGCCGATCTCGATCATGGACACGTCGCGGGCATGGCCCGGCCCCAAAGGCCGGGGAGGCATCCGGGGCGTAGTGCGAGAGGAAGCTCGCGTGAATGGTGATGTCCATGGTGGTCAGGCTAGGTGCGGCTCCATGACCCGCGCTTCTCGATTCCTGATCGGTCTGGTCACCTGTTTCGCCACGCACGGCGGCATCCCCGCCGTCGCGCGCGCCGCGTGGTGCCGGTAGGTGCCGGTAGGTGCCGGACCTGTGTCGCCGGCCATGCTCGCCGCCCTCGCGTCGGCGACCGGGCGCGTCACGCTCGGCACGGCGACGCCACTGCCCGCCTTCCGCCGCCCGGTCACGGCCGCGCAGAAGCTCGCCTCATCCGAAGCCTCCAACCCACCTGAAGGTCCGAACTCCCGACAGACCCTCAGGCCGGGTACCGGGTCGAGGCCGATGTGGCCGATCTCGTGAGCGAGTGCGGTCACCGGGCGGCCTGAAGGGTGGCGAAGGCCGGAAACTCCTCATCCGTTCGGGGCCGTGGCCTTCACAGCGGACAGTAGGAGGTCGATGCCGAAGGAGTAGTAGGCGTCAAGGTCAGGGGGAGCGGAGAGGGTGGCGGCGAAGGCTGCCAGGTGGGGGTAACGACCGGGAGGCAGGCGTTCCAGGTCGAGGCGATGTTGCCGCCTGAGCTCCGCGGCCTTCTCCTCGTCGCCTCCCACGCCGCCGGGCTGGCAGGACACCATCGCCGCGGCTCCCAGGAGCAGGTAGGTGGCCACCTGGTCGGCTTCCTGGAGCGTGAACCCGGCCTCGGTAAGCAGCCCGATCGCGGTGTCAGTGGCCCGGCGGTATTCCTCGGCCGCACTCTTGTCGATCATCGGCAGCAGGGTGGACAGGTATGGGTGCGCGCGAGTCTGTTCCACCAGCGCGGTGATCATCGCGCGCAGGCGCTGGCTCCAAGGCCGGTTCGGGTCCACCTCGGCGACGAGCGCCGCGAGCAGGTGGTCGGCGAGCGCGGAGAGCAGTTCGTCCTTGTTCTTGACATGCCAGTACAGCGCCGTCGGCGTGACGCCGAGCTCGGCGGCGAGCCGGCGGATGGTTACCGCCTGAAGCCCGTCGGTGTCGGCGAGCCTCAACGCCTGCTCAATGACGGCCTGGCGGGTCAGTTTCTCGGGAGCCACTTGACAACTATACGCGGCACAGGATCTCCTAAGCAACGTACATGTACAACGTTCATGAACGCTGTACAGGGCAGGTCGACAGCTGATTAGGCGGCCGTTTCCGCTGGGAGACACGCATCGCGGTCATCCCGACAAGACCAGATCCACAAGGGGGCACCAGACATGAGACACGACGAGAGAGCCGAACCCACACGCCTGCACCGCTTGGACCACTGGCTGTATCGCGGCGGTCGGCCCAACCGCCTGGCGCGGGCGATCAACCGGGTCTGGGCCACCGTGTTCGCGGCCGGGGTGCTGCAGCCGGACCGGATGGTGACCCTGCAGGTGCCGGGCCGGCGTACCGGCCGCGTCATCTCCTTCCCGCTGGTCGTCGCGGACCACCAGGGCGAGCGCTACCTGGTGGCGATGCTCGGCCAGAACACCAACTGGGTGCACAACGTCCGCGCGGCCGAAGGGCGGGCGGTGCTGCGGCACGGCCGCAGCGAGGCGGTGCGCCTGGACGAAGTCGATCCCGGAGCCCGTGCACCCATCCTGCGCCGCTACCTGGCCCGCTCGCCGGGAGGCCGCACCCACATCCCGGTGGACCCGCAGGCACCGCTGGAGGAGTTCGAGCAGATCGCCGCGCAGTACCCGGTCTTCCGCATCACGCCCGACCGGTCGGCGTCCCCGCCCGGTTCTGGCCGATAGCCCTGCCCCATCCCGCGCGCCACCCATGCCGCACCGGGGCCCAGGACCGACCCGGCATGTGGTGCGTGAGCCTCGTAGGGGGAGGAGGCGCACCGAGGATTCCCCCGCGTGCGCGGCACTCGGTGTCCAGGTCTTCCACGTTCAGGGTGAGGATCTCCTTCGCACGCGGCGGTTTCGCAGGTCATCCGCCAGAGCACCCGCTCGCGCAGGCCGTGCGCGTCATCTGGTCGACTCCGTGACGATCGCGTCGGAATCCGGCATACGGCCAACCTGGCTTGACTTAAACCTTGGTTTAACAACGAGCCTGGTTCTGCCGGGGCGTCCGAAGGACGCCGCATATCCCTTGTGACCAGCGGAGAAACTGTCGTGCCCGAAGATCCCCTCCAGCTTGCAGTCAACTTCTCGGCCCTGAAGAGGCCGAGCTTGCAGCTCCTCGCCGTCGATGGATTCGACGGTTCAGGCCGCGTCGTCGGCAGCGTGACGCACTGCCCGGCGACCGATGTTGATCGCCGCGAAGTGATCCGCCGGGCCAGCGAGCCCGCACGAAACACACCGGAACTCATCCCTGGTGGGACGGTTCCGTTTGTCGAGGTGTCCGCATCCCGGGCAGGTGCGGGAGGTGTTGCGCGGATCCACCAGCCGTACGACCACCCCGGTCAGGGCGGCCTTGTACGTCACGAACGTCCGGAGCTGGTGGAAACCCCAGGAGTGCAGGTCGGCACGCTGAGCCTTGTGAACCGTGACCCGCTCCCGGATGCCTTCGAGGTCTTCGAGGGCGATCCCGGCGCGGGTGTCTTTGGCCTTGCCGACCAGTTGTTTGGAGATGACGTGGTTGACGTCGCGGGCGAACCGCGACTCCTTGCGGCGGCGCCTTTTCAGCAGCCGCTTGGCGGACTTGGTGCCCTTGGCCTGGAGCCGGGCCCGCAGCCGGGCGTTGCGCCGCCGCACCGCCCGTACCCCCTTGCCGCTGTAGGGCTTACCAGTGGAGTCGGTGGCGAGGTTGACGATGCCCAGATCCACCCCCAGCCACTCCTTGGGCTCCTGCTGCCGCGCCGGTTCGGGGACCTCGACGACCACGGCGAGGAAGAACATCCCGTCGCGGTAGACGAGGTCCGCCTGACCCTGCAGGATGGCTCCCTCGCTGTTCAGCCACCGGCCCTGGTAGAGAACGGGCACGACGACCCGGCCGCTCAGGGTCAGGAGACTGACCGCATCAGGGCCCTTCCAGGTGAGGATGCGCTGGTCGTAGGCGACCGCCCCCAACTCCCGAAAGACCGGTTTGATGGTCTTGTCGCGTTTGTAGGCCTCGCAGGCCTTGGCGATGGAGCGGACGGCCATCTGCGCTGACAGGCCGTACTCGTGGCGCAGGCCGGTGTAGGCGAGCTTCTGCAGGGCGATCTTGTTCGCGGTGCGGTGGGCGAACGCGATCTCGGCGGCTCTGGTCGCGGCGGCATTGCAGGCGCGCATCGTCGCCAGCAGCGCCCGCCCCTGCTCAGGTGAGGGCGCGAGTTTCAGCATCTCCGTCACCAGCACGCATCGAGTCTGTCACTCACCGCTACCGGGCGGCACCGTTTTCCCGCGTTTCCTCCTCGCCGTGAACGACGGGGCCTCCACGCTGCAATTCCGGTGAACGCCCAGACGGCCCTCGTACCGCCGGCGAGTAGTGCTCCGTGGTCCACGTGATGACGGCATTGGTCGGCCTGGTCGCCCAGCTGCGGCTTGGTGATGGCACTCGGCGCCGGCCGCTTCCCGCCGGGCACTGATCCAAGCGTCATCCGGGACGTCAGAGTAGCAGGCGCACCGCGGCGAGCAGGGTGAGCCCCAGCGTGATGCGTTCGAAGAGTGTCCGGTCGATCCGGCCGATCACGGCACGCCCGGCCGCGGCCCCGGCCAGCACCGCGGGGGTGCCCAGTGCGGCGAACAGGAGGGTGGCCGGGGTGATCAGGCCGAGCGCGACGCTGAACGGCACCTTGAAGGCGTTGATCGTCAGGAAGAACCACGCGCTGGTCCCCAGGAAACCCAGCATCGGCAGGCCCGCCGCCAGGAGATAGACGGCCATGATGGGCCCCGCGGCGTTGGCCGTCATGGTGGCGAAGCCGGCCAGGACGCCCGCCAGGGCCGCCACGGGGCGGTGGTGGGCGAGGGAGTCCTCCTGCGCCCGGCGCCGGTTCCACAGGTGCATGACGACGATCACCACCAGGATCACGCCGATCAGCCGCCTCATCTGCGCGTCGTCGACCCAGCGCACCACGAACGCGCCGGCGACCACGCCCAGGGCGACCCACGGAAAGAGCCTGATCAGCCTGGGCCAGTCGGCATGGCGGCGGTAGGAGAACACCGCGACCACGTCGCCGACAAGCAGTAGCGGCAGCAGCATGCCCGTGGACTGCCTGGTCGGCAGCACGAGCGCGAACAGGGCGATCGCCACCGTCCCCGCTCCGGAGACACCGGTCTTGGAGAAGCCCACAAGGAACAGGGCGGCCAGCAGCACCACCCACTGGACGGCGTCAAGGGAGAGCATCGGCCTCACCGGAAACAGGGCACGAAGGGGGCGTACCGGATGTGAGAGGTCAGAGGCGACGGTACATGATGCGCAGGCCGACGGAGTCTTCGGCCGGCGCCCCGTCTGGATGCCCGGTACTGGTCACGCAAGCCTTTCGGTCGCGTCCGCCGGGTGGGCCGCGGCCTCCGCTCGCCCCGGGGGGAAGTGGCTGTCGACACAGGCACCCAGCCTTCGGCGTCCTCCCCGCCCCCGGCTCAGTCGATCACCGCATCTGCAAGATCGTTTGCTTTGACCGTACAGTGCATGGCGCGGGGTGCGGCCTCCGATCAGGGGCGGCGGCCCGCAAGGACGCAGAACTCATTCCCCTCTGGGTCGGCAAGTACGACCCAGCTCTCATCGCCTTGGCCGACGTCGGCGTGTCGAGCACCTAGGTCGAGCAGGCGACGGACCTCTTCGTCCTGCTCCCTGTCGGTTGGGTTGACGTCGAGGTGAAGCCTGTTCTTGACGGTCTTGCCCTCGGGCACGCGCGCGAATGTCAACGTCGGTGGCACTGGGCCAAGGTGGTTCTTGCCTTCAGGCACCACAGGGGAGCCAATTGTGACAATTCCATCGCCTTCGTCTTGCACCTCGTAGCCAAGGACCGAGCACCAGAACCGGGCGAGACCGTTGGGATCGGCACAGTCGATCGCAAGGTCGGTGAACTTACTGGCCATGCCAGGACCTCCCGGTCAATTGACGCGCTCTCCGGCCCGAAGGCCGGAGATTCAGCCCGTGCCGCGTCACGCGGCACCTCTGAGGCTTCCTGCTTCATCGGCCTGTGCCACCGCGAGCGGTGGTCTTACCTGGCCTCCACGGGCGTTTAACGTCTCCGCCTCCTCCCCGCTTTTCAGCGGGGAGGTTTCCGTCCAGCGGCGACGATTCGTTGTCCTTCGGTCAGGATGTTGATGGCCGCGTTGACATCACGGTCGTGGACGGCGCCGCAGGCGCACACCCATGACCGGACCTTCAGCGGCATGGAGTCGGCGACGGTTCCGCACGCCGAGCACAGTTTCGAGCTGGGAAACCAGCGGTCGATCTTGACGAACGTCCGCCCATATCGGGCGGCTTTGTACTCCAACATCGCGACGAACTGTGACCACCCGGCGTCGTGCACGCTCTTGGCCAGGCGGGTGCGGGCCAGTCCGGACACGGCGAGGTCCTCCACATAGATCGCTTGGTTGTCGCGGATCAGCGTGGTGGAGAGCTTGTGTGCCCAGTCGCGGCGGGTGTCGGTCACCCTGGCGTGCGCCTTAGTGACCTTCAGTTTGGCCTTGACCCGGTTGGCTGAACCCTTCTGTCTGCGGCTCAGCGCCTTCTGTGCCTTGCGGAGCTTCTTGGCCGCGCGCCGCAGGATACGCGGGTTGTCGATCTTCTTGCCGTCGGAGGTGACCGCGAAGTGAGTCAGCCCCAGATCGATGCCCACCTCGTTCGGCGAGTCGGGCAGCGCCTCGGTGGTGGTCTCGACCACGAACGAGGCGAAATACCGGCCCGCACTGTCCTTGATCACCGTGACCGAGGACGGGTCGGCGGGCAGGGAGCGTGACCAGCGGACCAGTACATCCCCGATCTTCGGCAGCCGTAGTTTCCCATCCGTCGTGATCGTGAAGCGGGCGTTCTTGGTGAACCGGATCGTCTGGCGGTTGTCCTTGCGGGACCGAAACCGGGGCACGGCGACCTTGCGGCCCTTGCGCTTGCCGGACAGGGAGGCGAAGAAGTTGCGGTAGGCGGTGTTCAGGTCCGCGAGCGCCTGCTGGAGCAGCACCGCCGAGACCCCGCCCAGCCATGCCCGCTCCGGGGTCTGCTTGGCCTGGGTGATGACCCGCTTGGACAGGTCGGCGTCGCCGATGTACGGCAAACCGTTCTCGTGGGCCTCCTGGCGGACGCGCAGCCCGTCGTTGAACACCACGCGGGCGCACCCGAACGCCCGCGCCAGCGCCTGGCGCTGGGCGGCGTCCGGGTACACCCGGTAGTTGTAACGAAGCTGCACGGTAATCATTGTACTGTTCGATCTATGACTGAGCGTATGGGAATCCGCGCGATCCGTGAACACATCGGCGACCGCGCCAACGCCGCCCATTACCTTGGCGAACACACCATCGTCGAACGCAACGGCCGGCCCTTCGCCGTCCTGGTGCCCTACGCATGGTGGGAGCAGCAGCAAAACACCGAAGGTCAGGGCACGCTCGCGCCTTAGCCGGCACTCCCGCGCGGGCCTTCACCCCCGGCCTGAAGGCCGGAGCACTGGCCCGCAGTTCGGTAGCGGGTCCGCCAAAGGCCACACGCTAGTCGCAGTGTCCGACAGCGAGGTAAGCCGCGCGTGGTGTGCGTTTCGGACGGCTGTACGGCCCGTGCGCTCGCCCCGCACAGAGCCTATGAGTACATGTCGTGAATTCCCGCAGGCGTGTCGGGCTCCACGGGCGGGCGCAGGTGAAAGTTTCAGTCGCCACCGGGCACAGGGGCGCCGGACCGCGTCTCGCCGGCGCCTGGTAGCCGCAGGTGGAAAGGGATGCGGCGGGCGCCGGAACCTCTTTGAGCACCGAGGCCACGGCATCTCCGATGGCTCCGGGAGGGGATTTTCGGTATGTGATGAAGGTTCTGAAAGCGCTTTCCGAACCCGTATCCGCTCAACCACAAGGGGAGAGCATGTCCCGATCATCACCACCGCCCCCGCGCCGCCTGCGCGTGATCTGCTCGGCGGCCGCGCTCGCGCTCGCTGCGAGCCTGGCTCCGGTCCTGGTCGCCCAGGCCGCGGCGGCCGGCTGCCGCGTCGACTACTCGGTGTCCACCCAGTGGTCGGGAGGCTTCACCGGCAACGTGGCGCTCACCAACCTCGGTGACCCGGTCAACGGCTGGAGCCTGAACTGGAGTTTCGCCGCCGGGCAGCAGGTGACCCAGGCCTGGAACTCCACCGTCACCCAGAACGGCACCCAGGTGAGCGCCACCGACGCCGGCTACAACGCCGCGATCGCCACCGGCGCCACCGTCTCCTTTGGTTTCAACGCCTCCTGGAACAACTCCGCCAACCCGGCGCCGGCGGTGTTCACGCTCAACGGCGTCGCCTGCACCGGCTCGACCGGCCCGACCCCGACCCCGACGGTCACCCCGACTCCCACGCCCACTCCCACGGTGACTCCCACGGTGACCCCCACTCCGTCCGCCGGCGCCCGGCAGGTCGAGGACCTCGACCGCGGGCTGATCAGCGCCCGCTCCGGCAGCGGCAACTTCGTCGCCTGGCGCCTGCTGGGCACCGACCCTGCGGACGTGGCCTTCAACCTCTACCGGGGCTCGACCAAGGTGAACGCCTCGCCCATCACCGCCTCCACCAACTACTTCGACTCCGGCGCCGCGGCCGACGCCTCCTACACCGTGCGAGCGGTGGCCGGCGGCACCGAGCAGGCCGCCTCCGAATCCTCCCTGCGCTTTTCCGGCGGCAACTACCTCGACGTGGCGATCCAGCCCCCCTCCGGCGGGACCACACCCGACGGCGTCGCCTACACCTACGCCGCCAACGACGCCAGCGTGGGCGACCTCGACGGCGACGGCCGCCACGAGGTGATCCTCAAGTGGGAGCCCACCAACGCCAAGGACAACTCCCAGTCCGGCTACACCGGCAACGTCTACATCGACGCCTACCGGCTGGGAGGCGGACGGATGTGGCGCATCAACCTCGGGCGCAACATCCGCGCGGGCGCGCACTACACGCAGTTCCAGGTCTACGACTACGACGGTGACGGCCGGGCCGAGGTCGCGATGAAGACCGCCGACGGCACGGTGGACGGCACCGGCACCGTGATCGGCAGCTCCTCCGCCGACTACCGCAACTCCTCCGGATACATCCTGTCCGGCCCCGAGTACCTGACCATGTTCAACGGGCAGAACGGCGCGGCGCTGTCCACGGTCAACTACGACCCGCCCCGCGGCACGGTCTCGGCCTGGGGTGACTCCTACGGCAACCGGGTCGACCGGTTCCTGGCCGGGACCGCCTACCTGGACGGCACCCGGCCGAGCCTGATCATGGCCCGCGGCTACTACACCCGTACCGTCGTGGTGGCCTGGGACTTCCGTAACGGCTCGCTGACCCAGCGCTGGAAGTTCGACTCCAACAGCGCGGGATCGGCCTACACCGGGCAGGGCAACCACCAGCTCTCGGTCGCCGACGTCGACGCCGACGGCAAGGATGAGATCGTCTACGGGGCGATGACCCTCAACGACAACGGCACGGTCCTGTGGAACACCGGCCTCGGCCACGGGGACGCGTTGCACGTCGGCGACCTCAACCCGGCACGGAGCGGCCTGGAGGTGTTCAAGGTCGACGAGGATGCCTCCAAGCCCAGCTCGTGGATGGCCGACGCCCGCACCGGGCAGATCCTGTGGCAGACCGGCTCGGCCGGCGACAACGGCCGGGGCGTGTCGGCCGACATCTGGTCCGGCAGCGCCGGAGCCGAGTCGTGGTCGGCCTCCGGCGGGGACGGCATCTTCAACACCTCCGGCCAGATCGTGGGCCGCAAACCCTCCTCGACGAACTTCCTGACCTGGTGGGACGCCGACCCGGTACGGGAACTGCTGGACGCCACCAAGATCGACAAGTATGGCACGAGCGGTGAGACCCGCCTGCTGACCGCCGGCGGGGTGCACTCCAACAACGGCACCAAGGCCACCCCGGCACTCTCGGGTGACCTGCTGGGCGACTGGCGCGAGGAGGTCATCTGGGCCACCTCCGACAACACCGCGCTGCGGATCTACACCACCACCGCCGTCACCGACCGGCGGATCCACACCCTGATGCACGACACCCAGTACCGGACCGCGATCGCCTGGCAGAACACCGCCTACAACCAGCCGCCGCATCCGAGCTTCTTCATCGGCTCGGGCATGTCGGCCCCGCCCAGGCCCAACGTCTACGTGCGCTGAGGGAAGGGCTCAAAGGAGCGGGACCAGATCGGGGCCGACGACGTGCCCCTGATGGAGGTCGGGTTCGTTCTGGTCGTGCCGGAAGTGCCCGGCGTACCAGACGACGACGTTGGTGGCGCTGACGCTCTCGCCGTTGACGAAGCGGTTCAGCATCGCCCGGTTGTCGGAGCCGGGGTTGCCGTCGTAGAGCTCGGCCGGGTGGTGGCGCAGGAACCACAGGTCGGCGACACCGTAGGGGTCTGCGGTGTTGTCGTGCTCACCGGGGTGTATCCGCCACCCTCGGCCGCTGGTCTTGTCGGTGACCTGCCAGAACAGTGCGGGAGGACGCCTTCTTCTGGCGACCTCCCGCACGATCGTCACCGGCTGGGGCACGGTCGAGCCGGTGTCGTCGAACTGCTCGATCACGTCGTTGGCCGAGCCCTCCACGTCGAAGTCGAAACGCCAGTAGACGTGGTGGCGGTGGCGCATGCAGGTACGCGGGTTGCGCACCCCGGCGAAGCCGAAGCGCGGCCTGATCGTGCCCTCGTCGCTCAGGCGCCACTCCGAGGCGTAGCGGTACCAGCCGGCCGCCAGTTCGCTGACGATGCGCAGCTCACCGCCCGTGTGGTGGAAGGCCACGCCCTGGAAGTTGCCGGCGTCGTTGTCGCCCCGCTCCAGGATGGTGCGCGGAGGCTCCGAGCAGATCCGCCACCCCCAGCCCACCGGGTCGGTGCCGGTGGCGGAGAAACGGGTCTCCTGGTTCTGCCAGTCGCGGTAGGTGACGCCGTCCTCCTCGTACTGGACGTTGAGGATCGGCACGTGCGCCTGGCGCAGCACGAGCCTGCCCCGGTAGCGCACCTGCCTCAGCTCGACCCCGGAGCCGTCTCCGGGGTTGGCCGGTGAGGAGGCCCGGGGCCGCACCACGACCATGCTCCACAGCTCGGTGCCACCGTCGACGACGCGCAGCCGCACCTGGTCGGGACCGCCCTGGTCGCGCAGGCTCTCCACCCCCACCGGCAGGTGCGACTCACAGTCGCCGGGGTGCATCGCGACACTGACACCGGCGGGGGACCAGTCGACGTCACCGGCGGCGATGTCCACGGCCACGATGCGGTGCCTGGTCTCACCCGAGGGGTGGTAGATGCCCAGAGTGGGGCGGCGGGTGGTGGTGCCGTCGGGGTTGTCCAGATCGGCCAGGGGCGGCATGGGCTGGTAGATCAGCACGTCGTCTCCGGCGGGGAAGCGCTCCTCGGCCCGCAGGATCGCCGCCGCGGCCCGCAGTTCCTCGGGGCGCGGGTTGGGCCGGTAGGCACTGGGCAGCACCTGCGCCCCCTCGGGCCGGTCCAGGGTGCCGCGCAGCTCGACCCCCCGGTTGGAGACCGGATCGAACACCGCTGCCCGAAACGAGGCGTTCTCATCTGGATCGTGGCCGAGCGCCACCGCCGGGCCCACGATCAGCCCTGCGGCGTCGGCGACCCGCAGGTGCTCGCGCACGTCGGGGTGCGCCGCGGCCACCTCGCGCACCCGCTCGGCGGCAAGCTCCGCCCGGCCGACCGCCTCGATGATCACCTGTACGGTCATGCCGGCCTCCCCGTCGTGACGTCCACCGGCCGTCCCACCCCCGGCATACGGCGCCTCCCCGTCATACCGTCCCGATGCGGCGCTGGGAAGACCCAAGATCGCGGAAACCGTCCGCGCCGCCGGGGGGCATGGACCCCGGCCCGGCAACGGCCCTGCGCCCGCACGGTGTGCTCCAGGCACCGGTGGCGTTCGTCAACCGGCGGGCGGGCGTGGACTTCGACCGGCTCGAGGCGATCGACAACCCACCGGCGGCCAGAGCGCCGACACCGCTCTTCCATGGCGGCGACGACAGCACGGTGCCGGTGCGGCGCCCCGGCTCGGCCGGCCGCTGCGCCATGAGGAGTTCCCGGGCGCCGAACACACCGGTTCCTGGGACACCGACCGCACCTGCGTCCTCGACTGACCGGCCCTCGCGAGGAGACGGCCCCCACAGGTCACCGCGAGTGCGCGGACGGTGATCTCGGCCGGTTTTGGCCGTCCTCAGCCGCGGTCGAGCCGGATGGCGATGTCGAGGACCTGGCGGTTGGCGGGAAAGGCGCCGTAGTTGTAGTTGACGGCGCCGGTGAGCAGGTTGATGCCGTAGAACCCGTAGCGGCCGGCGACCTTCAGCGCGGCGAAGGCGCTGTTGGAGACGGTGACTCCGTCGCGCAGCGAGCTGTAGACGTCGAAACCCGCCGCGCCGCTCGCGGCCACCCGCAGGCTGCCGGTCTGCACCAGGGTGCCCGCCCCCGCGGGCGACTGCAGGCTCACCTGGCCGGTGGCGGTGTTCACGCCGAAGAGCGTCGTGGCGGTGTCCGGGCTGAGGTCGTTGTTGGTGTATCCGGCACCCGACACACCGGTCGCGACCGTTCCCACCACGGCAGGCGGGACGGGCGGGAGGGTCAGCGTACGGTCGGCCACGGTCTGCCCGGCGGCCGGGCCGCCCGTGGGGTCGTCGAGGTTGTGCCGCAGGTTCTGCCCGGTGTCGCTGATCACACGCAGCCGGTTGGCCGCGGGACTGAAGTCGACGCCGAAGTGGTAGCCCCTCAGCGCCACGGTCAGCTGGGAGACCTTGACCGCCTTGGCCGGGCCGCTGAGCGTGTAGACGCCGCCCCGGTCTCCGACGCCGTACAGCCTGCCGTTCTGCACGCGGTAGTCGATGCCCACCAGCCGGGTGTCGCCGTCGAGCCCGCGGATCCTGCCCAGGTCACGCGTGCGGCCGGGGGAGCGGATCGCAAAGCCCACCAGACGCTGGTCGCCGGTCAGCCCGATGACGTCGATGCCGGGCCGCCCGGCGGCCGGCGGGGCCGCGGCGCCGGCCGTCGCCACCGTGCCCAGCACCATCATCAGGGCGGTGAGTGTCCTTCGCATGTGCCTCTCCTTCGCAGCCGGGTGCCGTGCGCCCCGGACTTCGGCGGCAAAGCCGTTACGGATCGGAGAGACTCCATCACACACGGTGCCCGTCTGGCCCGCGAAGAGGGGAGGAGACACCGGCGTGTCCGCGATTCACCTCGCCCGCCTGTGTACCGGGCCCGGCGAAACCGGCGAAACCTCGCATCCGGCGGTCCCGGTACACGGGCGGGCGAGGGCGGGGGCGAATCCGAAACCAGCTGCCCGGGGCAGCCGTCGCCGGGTGAGCCCGGCTTGGAGCCGAAGGTCGGCTGCGGCACAATACCCGCCATGAACACCCCTCCGGCGTCCCCCACTCCCGGCAGCGTGCTGGAGGCCGTGCTCGAACGCATCACCTACGCCAACGAGGAGAGCGGCTACACCATCGCCAGGGTGGCCGTCGATCGCTCCAGCGACCTGCTGACCGTGGTCGGGCCGCTGCTGGGAGCCCAGCCCGGCGAGTCACTGCGGCTGACCGGGCGCTGGACCTCCCACCCCAAGTACGGCAAGCAGTTCGAGGTGTGGTCCTACACCACCGTGCTGCCCGCCACCGTGCAGGGCATCCGGCGCTACCTGGGCTCCGGGCTGATCAAGGGCATCGGGCCGAAGATGGCCGAGCGGATCGTCGAGCACTTCGGCGTCGAGACCCTGGAGGTCATCGAGACCACTCCCGAGCGGCTGGTCGAGGTCCCCGGCCTCGGCCCCAAGCGAACCAAGATGATCGGTGTCGCCTGGGAGGAACAGAAGATCATCAAAGAGGTGATGATCTTCCTGCAGGGGGTCGGCGTGTCCACCTCGATCGCGGTCCGGATCTTCAAGCAGTACGGCGACAACTCCATCACCGTCGTCAAAAGCGAGCCCTACCGGCTGGCCGACGACGTGTGGGGCATCGGTTTCAAGACCGCCGACACCATCGCCCAGGCCGTGGGCATCCCGCACGACAGTCCCGAGCGCGTCAAGGCGGGCCTGCGCTACACCCTTTCCCAGGCCGCCGACGACGGCCACTGCTACCTTCCGGCGCCCAACCTCGTCGCCGACGCGGTGAAGATCCTGGAGGTCGCCGCCGAGCTGACCACGCGCTGCCTGCAGGAGCTCATCGCCGAAGAAGGCGTGGTCGCCGAGGAGATCCCGGTCGGCGACGGCACCGTCCCCGCGGTCTACCTGGTGCCCTTCCACCGCGCCGAGCTGTCCCTGGCGGGCGCCCTGCGCACCCTGCTGACCTGCGAGCACGACCGGCTGGGGGTCTTCGGCTCCGTCGACTGGGACGTCGCGCTCAAATGGCTGCGCACCCAGACCGGCGCCGACCTCGCCGAAGAACAGGCCCACTCGGTGCGGCTGGCGCTGACGCAGAAGGTCGCGGTGCTGACCGGAGGCCCGGGCTGCGGCAAGAGCTTCACCGTGCGCTCCATCGTCACCCTGGCCCGGGCCAAGAAGGCCAAGGTGATCCTGGCCGCGCCCACCGGCAGGGCGGCCAAGCGCCTGGCGGAGCTGACCGGCCACGAGGCCACCACCGTGCACCGGCTGCTGCAGCTACGCCCCGGCGGGGATGCCACCTTCGATCGTGACAACCCCCTGGACGCCGACCTGGTCGTGGTCGACGAGGCCTCGATGCTGGACCTGCTGCTGGCCAACAAGCTGGTCAAGGCCATCGCCCCGGGCACGCACCTGCTTTTCGTGGGCGACGTCGACCAGCTGCCCTCGGTCGGCGCCGGCGAGGTGTTGCGCGATCTGCTGGCCGCCGAGAAGGAGATCCCCCGGGTACGGCTGACCCACATCTTCCGCCAGGCCCAGGAGTCCGGCGTCGTCGTCAACGCCCACCGGGTCAACACCGGCCTGCACCCGGCCCTGGAGGGCATGAGCGACTTCTTCCTGTTCCCGTGCGAGGAACCCGAGGAGATCGCGGCGCTGACCGTGGACGTGGTCACCAACCGCATCCCGCGCAGGTTCGGCCTCAACCCACGCCGCGACGTGCAGGTGCTGGCCCCGATGCACCGGGGCGCGGCCGGGGCGGGCAACCTCAACCAGGTGCTGCAGGAGGCGCTGACCCCCTCGCGCGAGGGCATGCCCGAGCGCC
>NZ_JBEXUE010000146.1:0-20772 GCF_040614275.1 Streptosporangium sp. NPDC006013 | reverse complement strand
GCTGCACATCGAGCAGGGAGCGGTGCTGGAACGCCTGGACGTACCGATCGGGGTGGTGGAGTTCATGGTGCGGCCGCCGGATGTGGCGGACTCGTGCGCCGGGATTCCCTTCGCACCCGGTGGTGCTTCTCCCGAGCCTAGATGGTGAGCGAGCTCTCGATGCGAAGCGGCGGAGCGTGCGAAGCGGGGCGTTCAGGACACGTCGACCCAGTTGAGGGTGCGTTCGACTGCTTTCTTCCAGCCGGCGTAGCCGACGGCCCGCTGCTCCTCGGACCACTGCGGCTCCCAGCGGCGGCCCTCCTGCCAGTTCTGTTTGAGCTCGTCCTTCGACTTCCAGAAGCCGACGGCCAGCCCCGCCGCGTAGGCGGCCCCCAGCGCGGTCGTCTCGGCCACCACGGGCCTGGAGACGGGTACGCCGAGCAGGTCGGCCTGGATCTGCATGCACAGGTCGTTGGCGGTGACGCCGCCGTCGACCCGCAGGACGTCGAGGGTGACGCCGGAGTCCTGCCGCATCGCCTCGACCACGTCGCGGCTCTGGTAGCAGATCGCCTCCAGGGTGGCCCGCGCGAGGTGGGCGTTGTTGTTGAAGCGCGACAGGCCGACGATCGCGCCCCGGGCGTCCGACCGCCAGTACGGCGCGAAGAGGCCGGAGAAGGCGGGCACGAAGTAGACGCCGCCGTTGTCCTCGACCTGCCGGGCGAGCGACTCGCTCTGCGCTGCCCCCGAGATGATGCCGAGCTGGTCGCGGAGCCACTGCACGGCGGAGCCGGTCACGGCTATGGAACCCTCCAGCGCGTACACCGGCGGCTCCTCACCGAAGCGGTAGCAGACGGTGGTGAGCAGGCCGTGTTTCGAGCGGACCAGATCGGTGCCGGTGTTGAGCAGCAGGAAGTTGCCGGTGCCGTAGGTGTTCTTGGCCTCGCCCACCTCGAAGCAGACCTGTCCGACGGTGGCGGCCTGCTGGTCGCCCAGGTCACCGGAGAGCGGGACCTCGCCACGCAGCGGGCCGCCCCTCCTGGTGGTGCCGTACAGACCGGGGTGGGAGGAGGGGGCGATGGCCGGCAGCATCCGGCGGGGGATGCCGAAGAACGACAGCAGCTCGTCGTCCCAGTCGAGGGTCTCCAGGTCCATCAGCATCGTGCGGCTGGCGTTGGTGGGGTCGGTGACGTGCACGCCGCCGTCGGTACCGCCGGTGAGATTCCACAGCAGCCAGGTGTCGGTGTTGCCGAAGATCGCCTCTCCGGCCTCGGCCGCCTCGCGTACCCCGTCCACGTTCTCCAGGATCCACTGGATCTTGCCGCCGGAGAAGTACGTCGCAGGGGGGAGGCCCGCCCTGTGGCGGATGACGTCGCCCCGGCCGTCGCGGTCCAGGGCCGAGGCGATCCGGTCGGTGCGGGTGTCCTGCCAGACGATCGCGTTGTGGTACGGGCGTCCGGTGGTCCGGTTCCAGACCACCGTGGTCTCGCGCTGGTTGGTGATGCCGAGCGCGGCGAGGTCGGCGGCGACCAGACCCGCCCTGTTCAGCGCCGTCTCGATCACCGCCCTGGTGCGCTCCCAGATCTCCGTGGGGTTGTGCTCGACCCACCCCGCCCGCGGCAGGATCTGCTCGTGTTCGAGCTGGTGCCGGGCTATCTCGTTGCCGCCGTGATCGAAGATCATGAAACGGGTGCTCGTCGTGCCCTGGTCGACCGCTCCGACGAAGTCAGGCATTGCGTGGTGCCTCCTTGGTGAGACTCTCCGGGGATCTGCTGCTGTTCTTACCCGTGGTCGCCGCGCGCCCGTTCAGGGGTGGCGCGGGTCTTCGGGCGTTACGCGCCCCACCTCGGGGCCGGTCTCCTCGGAAGGAAGGAATCTGGCCACCAGGATCTCGTAGAGGAACGCCCCGATCAGCCCCCCGATGAGGGGCGCCACGATCGGCACCCAGAAGTAGAGCTGCCCGTACTGGTCCTGCCAGGCGGTCTCGTAGCCGGTCAGGAACGAGGCGAGCCGCGGTCCGAAGTCGCGGGCGGGGTTGATGGCGTAGCCGGCGTTGCTGCCCCAGGCCATGCCGATGGCCACGACCACCAGGCCGATCACGAAGGGGGCGAGGTTGGCCATGGGCGCCGTGTTGCGCGCGTCGGAGAGGGCGAAGACGAGCAGGAGCAGGATGGCGGTGCCGATCACCTGGTCGCGGAAGGCGCCCCAGGTGCCGACGGGCAGGGACCCGTTGCCCGGCAGGGTCGAGAAGACGCCCTGGGTCTTGATGGTGAGCCCGGGGTCGGCCTTCTCCAGCACCTCGCCGTAGTTGAAGCGGACGATGAGCGCCGCCACGAACGCGCCCGCGGTCTGCGCCAGGCAGTACGGCAGGACCTTGTGCCAGGAGAAGCCCTTGAAAGCGGCCAGCGCGACGGTGACGGCGGGGTTGATGTGGGCGCCACTGGTGCGCGCCGAGACGTAGATGCCCAGCGTCACCCCGAGCCCCCATGCCCAGGCGATGCTGTCATGGTCACCGACCCCGGCCGCCACGACCTGGGCCACCACCGCCACCCCGAACAGGATCAGCACCATGGTGCCGGTGAACTCGGCCGCCATCTCGCCGAGAAGCCCACGGCCCCTCAGTCGCTCCGCCATCTCTCCTCCTCGCGATGCCGTCCGGATCCCGCTCGGATGCCCGGACGGTAGGTGCGAAATAGCGGGAGGTCAACGGTAGCGTGACTGAATTATTGAATAATGGTCAACAAAATGAGTCATCGGTAACACCGCTAAATACCGGACGACGCCTGTCACTCGCGGCTTCCACTCGATTTCCCGCGGCGGGCGCCCTTCTGGGCGGGGCCGGTGCGACGCGGAAAGGGCAGGGCCCGCGCGATGTCGCCGAAAGTGGCTCCGGCGCGAACCTTTGCCAGTGGCGGAGGTCAACTCGCAGGTCAGAGGGGGATGAGAAGCGTATCGTCAGCGCGCTTGGAGGATTCGATGGGCCGTCTCAGAATAGGCAGGGCCGGTGTGGTGGTCGTCGCGGCAGGAGTCGTGCTGGCCGGATGCGGATCGGGACAGGATGAGGCCGACGAGCAGAAGGCGAAGCTGGCCGCCGCGGCCAAGGCGTCGGCCGCCGCGGCGGCCTCGCAGGCCAACCTCCTCAAGACCAGGACGGCGGCCGCCGCCAAGGTCAAAGCCAACGAGCTCGGTCAGGTCCCCGTTCTCATGTACCACCGGGTGGTCGACAAGCCCGCGACCCAGGACGACCGCACTCCCAAACAGTTCCGCACCGAGCTGGAGCGGCTGGCCAGGGAGGACTACGTGCCCGTCACCGCGGCCGAGTTCGTCACCGGGCGCATCGACATCCCGGCGGGCAAGCACCCCGTCGTCCTCACCTTCGACGACTCCTCACCCTCGCAGTTCGAGCTGGACGGGACGGGCGTCCCCCGGCCGAACACCGCGGTCGCGATCCTGCAGAGCGTCGCCAAGGCCCACCCCGGCTTCCGCCCGGTCGGCACGTTCTATGTCACGCGCGACATGTTCGGCAAGCAGACGCCCGAGGAGGGGGCGCAGATGCTCCTCTGGCTCACCGACAAGGGCTTCGACATCGGCAACCACACCCGCGACCACCTCAACCTGCGGGGCAAGGAGAAGAAGGCGGTGAACGCGGAGGTGGCGGCGGGCCACCGGCTCATCACCGGGCTGATCAAGACGCCCCCGGTCACGCTGGCGCTGCCGTACGGCAACCAGCCCGACACCAAGGAGTGGGGCCTCAAGGGCTCCTCGGGTGACGTCTCCTACAACTACGGCGGTGTGTTCCTCGCCGGTTACACCCCCGCGCTGTCGCCGTTCAACAAGAAGTTCGACCCGCTCGGCATCCCGCGCATCCGCTCGATGGACAAGACGGGCGACTGCGCCAAGTTCTGCTCCGTGGCCTGGCTCGACTGGTTGAAGGCGAACGCCGACGAGCGTTACACCTCCGACGGCGACGTGAAGACGATCGCCTTCCCCAAGTTCAAGGCGCCCTTCGTGGCCAAGTCCTTCAGCGATCGCGTCCTGCCCTACTGAGCCCGGTCCCGCTGAGCCCGGTCCCGCCCTGGCTCAGCTCCCGTGCAGCTCCTCAAGGGGAACGGAGAGGGTGGTCCTTGAGCCGTCGGGGCGCAGGATCTCGACCTTCGCGTCCTCGCCGGGCTTGAGGGACGACAGGACCGTCGACAGGTCCTGGGTCGACGGGGTGGGCGTGCCGTCGATCGAGATGATCAGGTCTCCGGCCTTGAGCCCCGCCCGCTGCGCGCCGCTGTTCTTCAGCACCCGTACGACGCTGACGCCCGCGGGCTCCCCGCTCATGTCGATCACGGTCCGTACCACGACGCCGAGCGCGGCCCGGTGGGTGTTGGTGACCTTGCCGTCCCTGATGATCTGCGTGGCGATGTCCTTGACGGTGTTGGAGGGGATCGCGAAGCCGATGCCCGCAGCCTGGGCGTTGCCGAGTTCGGGGTTGACGGCGGTCAGGGTCGGCACGCCGATGACCTCGCCCGCGAGGTTGACCAGGGCGCCGCCGCTGTTGCCCGGATTGATCGGCGCGGAGGTCTGGATGGCCCCGCTGATCGTCGCCCCGGGCGAGGTCTCGTTCGAGGGTTCGTTGACGGTTCGGCCGAGCGCCGAGATGATCCCGCTGGTGACACTGCCGGACAGGCCCAGCGGGTTTCCCATGGCCAGCACGATCTGGCCGACACGCAGCCCTGCGGAGTCGCCGAAGACGGCGGGCTTCAGCCCGGTCGGGTCGTCCACCTTGATCACGGCCAGGTCGCCCAGTTCGAACGAGCTGATCAGTCTGGCCGTCCGAGGGGTGCCCCCGGTGGCGAGCGTGACCTCGAACCGCTTGCTGCCCCCGACCACGTGGGCGTTGGTGATGATGTGCCCGGCGGTGTCGTACACGACCCCGGAGCCGAGGCTCTCCCCCGTGGTGATCTGCACGATGGACGGCAGCACCTTGGTGATGATCTGCTCGTAGGCGGCCTCCAGGGAACCGGGGCCGCTTCCGGGAGCCGGTGTGGCCCCGGGCGAGCCTCCCGCGGAGGCACCGGGGGAGGTGCTCGCTGAGACGCTGGGGGAGCCGGCCGCCCCGGGGGGTTGCAGACTCATGTCCTGACCGCAGCCCGCGAGCGTCATGACGGCGGTCGCAAGCAACGCGACGCCTGTCTTTGATCGTCCCATGCATGGGTATCTTCCCAGCTCAGGCAGGAAGATACGTCTCGCGAAGGCCGCTGCGGCTGAGCTTGCCGGTGGGGGTGCGCGGCAGCCGGTCGCGATATTCGATCACCCGGGGGTGCTTGAGGCGTGCCAGCCGGGCCGCGCAGTGGGCCAGCAACTCGCCGGTGAGGTCCGCGCCGGGCACGGCGTCCGCCGAGGGCTGGACCAGCGCGACGACGCGCTGGCCCCATTCGGGGTCGGGTACGCCGATCACGGCGACGTCCGCCACCGAGGGGTGTTCCTGGAGCACCGCCTCGATCTCGGCGGGATAGATGTTGACCCCGCCGGAGATGATCAGGTCGGTACGCCGGTCGCAGAGGAACAGGTAGCCGTCGGTGTCCAGATAGCCGATGTCGCCGGGGGTGTAGAGGTGACCGCGCATCGCCGAGGCGGTCTTGGACGGGTCCTGGTGGTACTCGAAGCGGTTGATGCCGCCGATGTAGACCAGGCCCGGCTCGCCGGGCGGGAGCTCGTCACCGTCGTCGCCGACGACGGTGAACTCCATGCCGTCGATGGCCCGGCCGACCGTCCCGGGCCGCTGGAGCCACTCCGCCGAGGAGACCATGGTGACCACGGCGGCCTCGGTCGAGCCGTAGTACTCCCACAGCACGGGGCCGAGCCAGTCGATCATCGCCTGCTTGGTGGCGGGCGGGCAGGGGGCGGCGCCGTGAAAGAGACGTGTTAACGATGATAAATCGTGCTTTGTTCTGACGGAGGTGGGCAGGGCCAGCAGCCGGTGGAACATGGTCGGCACCATGAAGGCGTTGGTCACCCGGTGCCGCTCGATGAGCGCCAGTGTCTCCGCGGCGTCGAACCGCTCGGTCGCCACCACCGTGTGGCCGAAGTGCAGGGCCATCATCGTCTGCCCGTACGGCGCGGAGTGGTAGAGCTGCGACAGTAGTAGGTGCACCCCGCCGGATTCGAGCCCGAAGTGCCGCCAGCTCTTGCGCATCAGGATCGGGTGGAGGCCTTCCGGGGTCAACTCGATCAGCCGCCGCCGTACGCCCTTGGGCCTGCCGGTGGTGCCCGAGGTGTAGAGCATCATCGACCCGGCCCTGCGTCCCTCGGGCGGGGTGGTCGGCTGCCCCTCGGCGAGGGCACCGGCCTCCACGAACCCGCCCGGCACGGCGTGCCCGTACCGCTCGGAGCCGACCACCACCCGCGCGGCGCAGTCGGTGATGATGTAGCCGATCTCCTCGGCGGTGTAGTGCCAGTTCACCGGGATGTGATAGGCGCCGATCTGGTATGTCGCGAGCATCATCGTGATCGCGTCGATCCCGTTGGACAGGACCGTCACGACCGTGTCGCCGGGCCGGGTACCGCGCGCCAGAAGGCCGTACGAGACCTGGTTGACCCGATCGTGCAGCTCGCCGTAGGTCACGCTGTCGCCCGCGACGACGGCGACACGTCCGGGATCGGCCGTTGCGATCTCGTAGAAGCCCCTCATGGCCGCGACCATACAGAACGACATTCTGTTCATGGAAGGGGAAAGGCGATTACCTGGGCTGATGCACATCCCGTGGCCGAAGCGTAATAAACGACGATGCGTCGAATCTTTCTCAGGTGACATACCCTGACGCGTATGGCGGACGTTGGCGGTAACTCCTCCGGGCGCTCTAACGAGAGATATATCCCCTCATATGACGCGCCCACGGCCCCCATTCCCGCCATTCCCGCTGAAGACGGTTCGGTCATCAGCCCTCGGGTGCCCAGAAGATTTCCCATCGGAGACGGTGAGGAGACCGTGTTGGTCTCCAGACCAACGCCGCCTGGATCGTTCCCCCACTCGCCGCCGCCCGATCCCGGCCGTTCCGACGCGACTTCCGGTGACGGGGCGGACGATCCGGGGGCGGAGACCGACCGGGTGCGCGAGTCCGGTGGGCTCGGGACGATCCCGGTCAGGCAGATAGGCGGCTCCGCGGGCCCCTGGCGTCCCGACAGGGCCGGTGCTTCCGGTCAGACGGGCACGTCCGGTCAGACAGGTGCTTCCGGTTGGACGGGCGCTTCTGGTCAGACGGGCGCTTCCGGTCAGACGGGTGCGTCCGGTCGGGCGGGCACGGGAGGCAGGGCGGACGGCGGCGTCGCGACGGGGTGGCCCGGTGCGTCGCAGCGGCCCGGCGTGTTCGGCGAGCCGGGTGCGCAGGGTCAACCGGCCGGGCGGGTCCGGCCCGGCGTGCCGAGCGGAGCGGGACGGAAGTCCGACGGCCTGCTGATGCGGATCGGCGACATCCCGATCCGGGTCGCCTACAGCCTGGGTGCCGCCGTCATCACCGGCGTCATCGTGGTTCTGATCTTCATGCTCTTCTCCGGCGACGAGCCCTCGGACCCGGTGGGGGTCCGCCAGGGCGTGGCGCCCACGGTGCGGCCCTCGCCGACCGTGTCTCCGATCACGCTGCCCGCCCTGCCGGACGCGACGGCGCTGAAGGCGCTGCCGGGCACGCCGAGCGTGGTGCTGGGCGCGGTGACCGATGCCAAATCCGCGGTGACCTATGCCAGCCTGGGCAAGCCGTGGGCAGCCAAGGCCGTGCCGTCGTTCTCCGCCGGCCAGCAGGTCGGCTCGGCCGGGCTGCCGCGCACGGTCATCGCCTCGGGACCCCTGCCCGGCGCCACCCCGGTCAAGCCGCTCAAGAGCGACGCCGACTACCGCAAGGCGGCGTTGAGCGCGGTGAAGTGGACGATCCGCAACCACCACCCCGAGGGAGGCAAGGTCACCTGGACCGCCTCGCAGCGCCTGGCCACCGGCAAGGGGTGGGTGCTCGCCTACCGGGTGACCTACGAGGTCAAGGGCAAGGAGCGTTCCTCCCAGGCGGCGCTCGCGGTGATCGACATCGGCCGCCGCAAGCCCTCGGTGCTCTTCGTGACCGTGCCCGACACGCGCAAGCGGCTCTGGGCCGACATCGCCCCCGTGGTGGCGAGCGTCCGCGCTCTCTGACGCACTCCTGCGGCCATGCCCGTTCGGCGCGAGCCGGGCCCTCCGCCTCTGACGCACTCCTGCGGCCATGCCCGTTCGGCGCGAGCCGGGCCCTCCGCGGTCACCGGTGGGCTGCGACGGCAAGGGGGCCGGCGTACCCGGGGAAGAGGGTTCGCGCGTTGTGATGGAAGCACCTTCTAGAATATGGTTCTGTCATTGAATCGCGTCTGGAGGCTGTCATGGCGATCGGATTGAGCGAGGAGCACGAGGCGCTCCGGGAATCGGTGACCGGGTGGGCGGAGCGCAACATCCCGTCCGAGGTCGTGCGTGCCGTCATCGCGGCCGAGGGTGAGGAGCGCCCCGGCTTCTGGCCGGGACTGGCCGACCAGGGCCTGCTCGGCCTGCACATCCCCGAGGAGCACGGCGGCAGCGGCTACGGCCTGCTGGAGACCGCCGTCGCCGTCGAGGCCCTCGGCGAGCGCGTCGCCCCCGGGCCCTACGTTCCCACGGTGCTCGCCAGCGCCGCGATCCTCGCCTCCGACGGCAAGGCGCACGGCGAGCTGCTGCCCGGCCTCGCCGACGGCACGCTGACCGGTGCGGTCGCGCCGTTCTCCTCGATCACCGGTACCCGAGGTGAGGACGGCGCCCTGACGATCGGTGGCACCGTGGATCTGGTGCTGGGCGGCGCGCTGGCCGATGTCCTGGTGCTCCCGGTGAGCACGGACCGCGGCGAGGAGTGGGTCGCGGTGGACGCCTCCGCGGCGACCGTGACGCCGGTCGGCTCGCTCGACCTCACCCGGGGCGTGGCGAAGGTCGAGCTGGACGCGGTCACCGTACCGGCCGGGCGGGTTCTCGACGGGCTGCAGGCCTCCGCGGTCCACAACCTGGCAGTGATCCTGCTCGGGGCCGAGGCAGCGGGCGTCGCCTCGTGGTGCGTGACCGCGGCCGCGGAGTACGCCAAGGTCCGCGTGCAGTTCGGCCGTCCGATCGGGCAGTTCCAGGGGGTCAAGCACAAGGCCGCCCGGATGCTCGTCGCCCTGGAGCAGGCCCGCGCGACGGTGTGGGACGCCGCCCGCGCCGCGGACGGCGGCGACGTCCCGGCGGACGAGCTGGCCTACGCCACCGCGATCGCGGGCGTGGTCGCCCCCGACGCGGCCGTGCTCTGCGCCAAGGACGCCGTGCAGATCTTCGGCGGCATCGGCTACACCTACGAGCACGACGCCCATCTGTACTACCGCCGCGCGCTGACCCTGCGCGCCCTGCTCGGCTCCTCGGTGGAGTGGGCCGAGGTGGTCGCCGATCTGGCGCTGAACGGGGTGAGCAGGGAGCTGGAGATCGAGCTGCCCGAGGAGGCCGCCGAGCTGCGCGAGAGCATCCGGGCCGAGGTCGCCGCCTTCGCCGCGCTGGAGGGCAAGGAGCAGAAGCGGGCGTTGGCCGAG
Organism: Streptosporangium sp. NPDC006013; assembly: GCF_040614275.1. Classification (NCBI taxonomy): domain Bacteria; kingdom Bacillati; phylum Actinomycetota; class Actinomycetes; order Streptosporangiales; family Streptosporangiaceae; genus Streptosporangium; species Streptosporangium sp. NPDC006013. The sequence continues at coordinate 11,214 of NZ_JBEXUE010000146.1, read as the reverse complement.
GCCGGCTACGTCATGCCGCACCTGCCCAGGCCGTGGGGCCGCGACGCCAAGCCGCTGGAGCAGGTTCTCATCTTCCAGGAGCTCAAGGCCGCCGGGGTCAGGCTGCCCCAGATGATCATCGGTGCCTGGGTGGTGCCGTCGATCGCCGCGTACGGCACCCCCGAGCAGCAGGAGCGCTTCCTGCCGCCCACGCTGAGCGGCGAGATGATCTGGTGCCAGCTCTTCTCCGAGCCCGGCGCCGGCTCCGACCTCGCCTCCCTGCAGATGAAGGCCGAGAAGGTCGAGGGCGGCTGGCGGCTCAACGGCCAGAAGATCTGGACCTCGGTGGCGCACGTCGCCGAGTGGGGCATCTGCATCGCCCGCAACTCCTCGGAGGGTTCCAAGCACGAGGGCATCACCTACTTCCTCGTCGACATGAAGGGGGCCGGCGTCACCGTCAGGCCGCTCACCGAGATGACCGGCGAGAACCTGTTCAACGAGGTCTTCCTCGACGACGTGTTCGTCCCGGACGAGCTGGTCGTCGGCGAGGTGGGCCAGGGCTGGAAGGTCGCCAGGAACACCCTGTCCAACGAGCGGGTCTCGCTCTCGGGGGGCTCGGGCGGCACCGGCGCGTCCGTTCCGGACCTGCTCGGCCTGGCCGGGCGCCTCGGCCGGGAGCTGACCGCCGCCGAGCGCCAGGAGGTGGCACGGGTCGTCTGTGAGGGGCACTCGATCGCCGCCCTCGGCCTGCGGGTGACCCTGAAGCAGCTGACCGGCGCCGAGCCCGGTGCCGACGCCTCGGTCCGCAAGCTGCTGTCCACCTCGCACGCCCAGCACGTCTCGGAGTGCGCGGTCTCGCTGCTCGGCCCCTCGGCCGTCGTCGCCGCCGACATGAAGCTCGGCGACGCCGGTTACTGGAACCGCGCCGTGCTCGCCACCCGCGCCATGACGATCTACGGCGGCACCACCGAGGTGCAGCTCAACATCATCGGCGAGCGCATGCTCGGCCTGCCCCGCGATCCCGAGCCGGGTAAGTAGTCCACAGCTCCGGATATATGCGCGTATATCCGGAGCAAGCACATAAAGTCGGTCAGCATGGGCGGCGAGTGGGGCGAGACGGCGAAGCGGTTCGCGCCTGCCCTGCTCGGCCTGCTGTTCGGGCTGCTCGCTCTCGGTCCCGCTCTGGGACCGGGATTCGTGCTCAGGTACGACATGGTGTTCGTGCCCGACCCGCCGCCGGTGCTGCCCGGGGAGGGGTTTCCCCGGGCGGTGCCCAGTGACCTGGTGGTCGCGCTCCTCTCCTGGGTCGTCCCCGAACAGGTGGTCCAGAAGGTCATGCTGCTGGGGGTCTTCGTGCTGGCCGCGTCCGGCGCGGCCGCGCTGGCGCCCTCCCGGCGGCTGGGGCCCCGCCTGGCGGCGGCGGCCTTCTACAGCTGGAACGCCTACCTCGCCCAGCGGCTGCTGCTCGGCCAGTGGGCACTGCTGCTGGGAGTCGCGGGACTGCCCTGGGCGGTGCGCGCGGTGGCGCTCGGCGGGCGGTCGCGGCTGGTCGCCGCGCTGCTCCCGGCGGCGGTGGGCGGATTCCAGGCGATGCTGGTCGCCGCGCCCGCCCTGCTCGCGACGGCGGCGACAGCGCCGGTGACAGGGCCGGTGACAGCATCGGTGACAGGGCCGGCGGCAGGGCCGGCGGCAGCCGATGGAAGGCCCGCGACGCCCGCCAGGAGGGTGCGGGGCCGGCGGGTGCTGGAGGTCACGCTGGTCATGGCGGTGCTGAGCCTGCCCTGGCTGGTGCCCGCCCTGAGCAGCCGGGCCGTGACCGATCCGGCCGGGGCCTGGGCGTTCGCGGCCAGGGCCGACGGCCCACTGGGTACGGTCGGCAGCCTGCTCTCGCTGGGCGGGATCTGGAACGCCCATGCCGTCCTGCCCGGCCAGGAGACCTGGTGGTCGGCGATCGTACGGCTGCTGCTCGCCGCGGTCGCCGTCTGGGGGTTCGCTCGCCTGCCGGGCTCGCCGGCGCGCCACGGCGCCGGGGCGGCGGAGCCGTACCGGGCGGGGCTGGCGGTGGCGGCGGTGGCCGGGCTGGCGGTGGCGCTGGTGGGGGCCTTCGCCCCCGGCGTGCTGGGCGGCCTGATCGGCTGGTGGCCCGGGTTCGGGCCGCTCCGTGACGGGCAGCTGTACCTCGCCCCGTTCGTCCTGCTGCAGGCGGTGGGCCTGGCCGCGGTCGTCGCGCGCTGGAACTCGCGTGCCGTCGTGGCCGTCGCGGTGGCCACCCCGGTCCTGGTCCTGCCCACCTTCGCCCTCGGTGCGTTCGGCAGGCTGTCGGCGGTGGACTACCCGGACGAGTGGCGAAAGGTCCAGGCGATCGTGAACGCCGATCCCGCGCCGGGGGCGTTGCTCTCGCTGCCCTGGGGGGCGCACCGGGCGTTCGGCTGGAACGGCGATCGGGTGATCCTCGACCCCGCGACCAAGATGTTCCGGCGCCGGGTGCTCTGGAACGACGCGCTGCTGGTGGGGCTGCCCGGCGGAGGCAGACTGCGGGTCGCGGCGGAGGATCCGGCTTCCGCCGAGGTGGAGGCGGCGCTGGCCGTCGAGCCGGGTGGGCGGTTGGCGGCACTATCAGGACTGAATGTCCGTTATGTTCTTATTCATGGGAGTGACAACCCGTTCCAAATCCCGGGTGGCGACGATCCGTTCCGCGGTTCCGCGACCGTCTTCCACGGGCCCGAACTCCGGTTGCTGCGCCTTGACGCACCTTCCTGAGCTGGGCGTATCCCCGGACCTCCGCACTACCCGGGGGTAACTTTATTTGTCACATTTTCACCAAAGCTATGGCTTATGAGATGAATCACGTTCTACTCTCGGCACACTGTCCGAATTCTGGAGGGAGAGCTCAGTGTTACGAGTGATCGCAGCCTTGGCCGTCGGCACGGTGCTTGCGGTGGGTGCCTCCGTGGCAGTGGTGAACGTGGCCGCCCCCACACCGGAGCCGCCCAACCGGCCCCTGTACAACTACGGCGACAGGTGATCCGAGGGGCCGGACAAGGGCCCCTCGGACGCGGTTTTCTCCCAGCCGCTCAGGCTGAACACCAATGGACAGTACGGAGCGTGGCTCCGCCGTGCCCCGAGTCGGGCGCGCGTCGCCGTAGAGGACCGAGGAGACAGTGTGGCCGACACCGTGGCCTTTTCCGGCGGGAACGTGAACGCCGGATCCCGTCTGTTCAACCCGTCGTGGCCCAACCTGAGCGTGGAGGTCACCGAGACCCCCGAGGCGTCCCTGCACGGGGTTCGGGTGGCGGTGCTGAACTTTCGCGAGCCACAGCAGTCGGCGGCCGGCGGCGCCGAGGAGTACGCCTGGCAGGTCAGCCGCTACCTGATCGCCCAGGGGGCCCTGGTCCACTTCGTGACCGGCCGTGAGCCCGGCCAGACCAGGGCCGAGCGGCGCAACGGCGTCGAGCTGCGCAGGATGGGCAACCGCTACCTCGTCTACCTGCTCGTGCCGCTCTGGCTGTTGCTGCACCGCCGCCGCTTCGACGTGGTCATCGACTCGATGAACGGCATCCCGTTCTTCTCCCCCCTCGTGGTACGGCGCCGCACCACGGTGATCTGCCTGGTGCATCACGTGCACGACCGGCAGTTCCACGCCTTCCTGCCCTCCTGGCTGGCCAGGATCGGCTGCTTCATCGAGGGGCCGGTGGCCCGGCTGCTCTACCGCCGCCGCACCACGATCACGGTTTCCGAGTCCTCCAGGACGGACCTCCGTGCCAGGCTGCGCTGGCTGGCCCCGATCCAGGTCGTCCCCAACGGCAGCCCGGTGGCCCGCTCGGTCGCGCGGCATCCCCTGCCCGGCGACCCCGCCGTGGTCTACCTGGGCCGGTTGGTCGGCCACAAGCGGGTCGACCGCGTCGTCGGCCTGGCGGCCGAGCTGGCCGAGAGCCGTCCGGGGCTGCGGGTACACGTGGTGGGCCGCGGGCCCGAGTCCGACGCCCTCGCGGCGGTGGCGGCCGACCTGGGCATCGCCGACCGCGTACACCTGCACGGATTCCTCAGCGAGCCGGGCAAGAACGCGGTGCTCGGCTCGGCCCTGCTGAACGTGACCGCCTCGGAGTTCGAGGGCTGGGGGCTCACCGTGATCGAGGCGGCCGCCTTCGGCGTGCCCACGGTCGCCTACGACGTCGCCGGGCTGCGCGACTCGATCAAGGACGGGGTGACCGGCTGGCTGGTCCGGGACGACGAGACGCTCGCGGACGCGGTGGACCGGGCGATCGGGGAACTGACCGACCCCGTGCGGCGCGCGGCGATCCAGCAGGCCTGCCGGACCTGGGCAGGCGAGTTCACCTGGGGAAGAACTGGCGCTACTATAACCAGACTTATCGCCACAGAGCTCGCCGTAGCCGCCCGTCGACAGCAGCCCGTGAGCGCTGTGAGCTCGCCGGTCAGGACCCCCGACCTCCATCTCGCCATGGGTGAGACCGACCCCATTTGAGCACCGCATTGACCCCTGACAGCACGGACACCGGGCCCGCCCGGCTTCGACACCGGTTGCACCTGCTGGCCGGCTGCCTCCTGCTCGGGGCCATCGCGTTCAACACCTCGCCCGGCCAGGTCATCTCCGAGACCAAGCTCGACATGGCGCTCAACCCCCTCGGCTTCCTCGCCCGGGCGATGCACCTGTGGGACGGCGCGTTCTTCGGTCACCTGCAGAACCAGGCGCACGGCTACCTGTTCCCGATGGGCCCGTTCTACGTCCTCTTCGAGGCGCTGGACATGCCCCCCTGGAACATCCAGCGCCTGTGGATGACCCTGGTGCTGTGCGCCGCGTTCGTCGGCGTCGAGCGGGTGGCCCGCGCGATGGACATCGGCACCCCCGCCACCCGCGTACTGGCCGGGCTCGCCTACGCCCTGGCGCCGCACGCCGTCACGCTGATCGGGGTCAACTCCTCGGAGTTCCAGCCGAGCGCGGTGCTGCCCTGGATCCTGCTGCCGCTCGTGCACGGTGCCAGACAGCGGGCGAGCCCACGCAGGGCGGCGGCCCTGTCGGCGCTGGCCTTCCTGTTCGCCGGCGGGATCAACGCCGTGGCCGTGCTCGCCGTGCTGGTCGTGCCGTTGCTGTACCTGCTGACCCGTGAGCGCGGCCCTCGCCGGAGGCACCTGCTGCTGTGGTGGCTGGGCTGTGTGGGCGCGGTGTCGATGTGGTGGCTGCTACCCCTGCTGGTGATGGGCCGCTACATCTTCTCCTTCCTGCCCTTCATCGAGACCGCCGACGCCACCACGTACATCACCTCGCTGATCAACGTCCTGCGCGGCACCTCGGGCTGGATCGCGTTCCTGCCGGTCGACGGGGCGGCGTTCCTGCCCGCGGCGTTCGAGCAGGCGACGGGACCCGTGATGATCGTGCTGACCGCGCTGGTCGCCGGGCTCGGCCTGGCCGGGATCACCGCCCGCGCCACCCCGGAGCGGGGATTCCTCGCGATCAGCCTGCTGGCCGGGGTCGTGATCGTCTCCGCCGGCCACGCCGACGTGCTCGCCCACCCGTGGACCGAGCAGGTGAGGGCGCTGCTGGACGGTCCCCTCGCGCCCTTCCGCAACCTGCACAAGTTCGACGCGCTACTGCGGCTCCCGCTCGCCCTCGGCCTGGCCGCCCTGCCACTGGCCGGTCCGGTGCGGTGGCGCAGGCCCGTCCTCGCGGCGTCCGCGGTCCTCGTCGCACTCGGCGCGTCGCCCGTCGCCACCGCGGGCACGACCCCGGCCGGCGCGTTCGAGGACGTGCCCGCCTACTGGCGGGAGGCCGCGACCTGGCTGAACCGGAACGCCGGGGACGGCATGGTGCTGGCCGCCCCCGGATCGCGCCGGGGCGAGTACCTGTGGGGCCGTCCGATGGACGAGCCCATGCAGTCGCTGCTGACCGTGCGCTGGGCCACCCACACCAACGTCCCCTGGGGGTCGCCGGGGCTGGCCAGGCTGATCCAGGCGGTGGACGAGCGCTTCGCCACCGGCCGGGGCTCGCCGGGACTCACCTCGGCGCTGCGCCGGATGGGGGTCAGCCACCTGCTCGTCCGCAACGACCTGGCCAGGGAGAGCCTGGGCACCGCCTGGCCCGCGCGGGTGCACGAGACCATCGCCGAGTCCACCGGCCTGGAACGGGTCGCCGCCTTCGGCCCGGAGCTCGGGACCAGGGCCAGTACGACGGCCGCGGGCTGGTTCGAGCAGCCCTACCAGGCGCTGGAAGTCTACGCGGTCCCCGACCCCGCGCCGCTTGTCGCCACGGTGCCCCGTGAGGGGACCCTCAGGGTGACCGGGGCCCCGGAGGCGGCGCTGGCCCTCGCCGAGGAGGGCCTGCTCGACGACGACCGGCCCATGGTGGTCGGCAACGAGCCGGGCGCGGGCGCGACGTCCCCAGAGCACACCGTGATGACCGACACGCTGCGCCGCCGCGAGATCATCTTCGGCGACCTGCGCCGGATCGGCACCGCCACGCTCACCGAGGACCAGCCGCTGGAACGTGGCAGGGAGAGCGACCTCACCGACCCCGCCTGGACCGCCGCCACCGCGACCGCCCGCTACTCCAGCATCCTTGACGTGCGGGCCTCCTCCGCCGAGTCGCGGGTCGGGGCCGCCGACCGGCGCGACCCCGGGCGGCAGCCGTACGCGGCGCTCGACGCCGACCCGCGCACCGGATGGCGCTCCGACGGCTGGAGGGGAGCCGTCGGGGAGTGGCTGGAGGTGCGCCTCGTCGAGCCCATCGACATGCCGAAGATCACTGTCGCGTTCGAGAGGGGCAAGCTTGGACCTGCCGTGGCGGAGGTCGCCCTGGAGACCGACGCGGGAACGCGCCTGGTGCCGGTCGCGGACTCGGTGGAACCGCAGTTGCTGAACCCGCCGGCCGGCAAGACCTCCCGGTTGCGGATCCGGGTCACCAAGCTGGTCTCGGAGCCCGCGTCGCGGGTCGGCACCCGGGTCGGCATCACCGAGGTCGCGATTCCCGGCGTGCGGGCGACGCGCAGCATCGTCGTTCCCGCCGACGGCGAGCGGGATCCGGGCACGGTGCTGCTGACCCGCCAGGGGGCCGCGTCGCCGTGCATGCACGGCTCGGCGACCTGGACCTGCTCGCCGTCCCTGGAGATCACCGGCGAGGACGGCTCCGGCTTCGACCGCACCTTCACGGTCCGGGACGCGGGGGAACGCGTCGTCACCGGCAGGACGGTGCTCACCGACCCCGCCTCCGCCCATCTGCTCACCACCATCCCGGGCGTCTACCCCCAGGTGAGCGCCTCCTCCACGCTGGTCGACCATCCGGCCGTGCTCGGCCGCGCGGCCATGGACGGCGACCTGGACACGGCCTGGTACGCCCAGACCACCGACCGCCACCCGACGCTGACCGTCAAGCTCGGCAAGAAGACCACGATCTCGCAGATCATGGTCCTCTTCCCCGACTCGTTCCTGGGGCAGCCGCCGATCAAGGTGAGCGTGCGCGGCGGCGGCCGTACCGCGCAGGGCTGGGTCGGCTCCGACGGGCGCGTCTCCTTCGCGCCGATCCGCGCCGACCGCCTGGAGATCGGCTTCATCGCCCCGGCGTCCCGGTCGATCGAGGTGTCGGAGATCACCATCCCGGGGGTGAAACCGCTCGGCTCGCTGGAGTCCTTCCCGCTGAGGCTGCCCTGCGGCTACGGTCCCACGCTCACCGTGAACGGCAACCCGGCGGCCACCGAGATCGTCAGCGGCACGCTGGACGACGTGGTCAACGGCCGCCCGCTCGGCTACCGGACCTGCGAGCCGGTCGAACTGGGCGCAGGGGAGGCGCGGATCAGCGCGTCCCCCGGCGACGCCTTCAGGATCGAGTCGATGGTGGTGCGGACGTCCGACGACGGCGCCCAGGGCGCGGTCACGGCCACGCCCGCCACCGTGCAGGGGTGGGGGCAGGGGGAGCGCCGGGTCCAGGTCTCCACCACGGCCCCCTCCTACCTGGTGGTCAACGAGAACCACAACGTCGGCTGGCAGGCGTACCTCGACGGCAGGCAACTGAAGCCGGTCAGGCTGGACGGCTGGCGGCAGGCGTGGGAACTGCCTTCGGGCCAGGGCGTCGTGACCATGCGCTACGAGCCTGACTCCGCCTACCGCACGGCGCTGGTCGGCGGCTGGACGCTGGTGCTGCTGGTGGTGGCGCTGGCGCTCATCCGTCCCGCCTGGCCTGCCCGGTCGCCGGGGGCGGGGCCCGTCGCGATCAGGGCGCTCTGGGTCTGGCCGTTCGTCCCGCTTCTCGGCCTGTGGACCGGGGGCTTCGCGGGCGTCGCGATCGTCACCGGGGCGGCGCTCCTGTTCGCCTGGCTGGGGGCGGTGGCCCAGGCCAGGCACGCCCGTCTCGGCGTGCTCCCCGGCCTGGCGGGCGCGATGGCCACGCCCTGGGCACTGGTCGTGCCGACCGGCCTGGCCGGTCTCGCGCTCGCCGTCGGCACCCGGTACGGCGGGGTCGACGCGACCGAGGTGCTCACCGGGCCGCTGACCGGTGCGGTGCCGCAGGTGCTCTGCCTGCTGGCGCTCGCCTGGCTGACGGCCTGGCTTCCCGATCGCGCTGCGGCCGAGGCGCCCGCGCCGTCGCGCCGCGGGACGGCCCGGCGGCCCGAACCCGAGTCCGAATCGGTGGTGGTGGGCCGGTGACCCGGGCCGGCATCCCCCGGACGGTGTTCGCGGGCGCGGGCGCCTTCCTGCTCACGCTCGCCGCGCTGCTCCGCTTCTACGTCTACGAGAGCGTGCTGGTCCTGCCGCTGGAGCAGGGCAGGACCTACCGGATGGTCGCGCCGGCCGCCGACTACTTCGACACCGGCACGCTGACCTCGCACACCGGTGTCCCGCTGGTGTCCACCACGACGTTGAGCGGGGACGCGGGAGCCGGGACCGCCGACACGGCGGTGTGGGTGGAGTTCACCTCGCTGACGACCGCCACCGGGGACAGGATCGACTACCACGAGCGTCGGACCGCCTTCGACCGCCGTACCGGGATGGCCGTCGACTGCTGCGAGAGCTATGTCGACGAGGACCCCGAGGCCCGGCAGTCGGGCCTGGCCTTCCGCCTGCCGTTCCGCGCCGAGCCGCGCTCGTACCCGATGTACGACACGACGCTCCGGCTGGCCGTCCCGCTCCGCTACGAGCGCCAGGAACAGATCAACGGTCTGCGGACCTACCGTTACACCTACACGGCCGGCCCGGTGAAGATCGAGGACTTCCCCGAGCAGTTCCCCGGCAAGGTACTGGGACTGCCCGCCTGGCGGGCCATCGGCGTCTCCCGCTACGCCCAGGTGACCCGCACGCTCTGGGTCGAGCCGGAGAGTGGCCTGACCGTGAAGGTGGAGGAACGGCACCGCCAGGGCCTGCGCACCCCCGACGGCATCGAGCGCAAGGAGAGTCTCAGGGCCGACCTGGTGATGTCCGAGGAGGACGTCGACGCCAGGGTCTCCGACGTCCGCGCCTTCACCCGCTGGGTCCTCGTCGTCCGTGACCTGCTGCCCGCTGTCTTCCTCGCCGCCGGACTCCTGCTGGTCCTCTGGGGCCTGCGTCCCCGTAGGCCTCCCCGGGCTCCGGGGCAGCCGGGGCCGGCTGAGCTCGCCGGACCCGCTCGGTCCGCCGACGTCTTCATGGAGCGGGTATGGCCTCCCAAGCCCGCCGATGTCTTCATGGAGCGGGTGTGGCCTCCCAAGGCCGCCGGTGCCGGACCGGAGCGTGAACGCGGATGAGCGGCGGCCAGGTGGAGGTGGAGCTGCGGCTGCCCGGCTGGGTGCACAGTCCGTTCGCGCGGCGGCACGGGCTCACGGTCGCGGCGCTGCTCCTGCTGCTCTCGGGGCTCGCGGTCAAGGGGTGGCTGCTCAGCCGTTCCTATTTCGCCGAGGACGACATCGTCTTCGTCGGCAGGGCGCTGGCCGAGCCCCTCGGCTGGGACCACCTGTTCCGGGTGCACATCGGCCATCTGATGCCGGGCGCCCTCGCCCTGGTCCGGGCCCTGACGGCGATCTCCGCCTACGACTGGGGCCTGGTCTCGATCGTGATCATGGCGCTGTACGCGGGTGTGGCCCTGGCGCTCTACCGGTTGCTGCGCCTGATCTGCGGTGCCAGGCCGCTCATCCTCGTCCCGTTCACCCTCTTTCTGTTCGCACCCGCCAACTTCCAGGCCGGCACCTGGTTCGCGGCGGCGCTCAACATCCTGCCACTGCAGATCGCCATGATCATGGCGATCCGCTCCCAGCTGCTGCTGATCCGTACCGGCCGCGCCGGACACGCGCTCGCCGGGATCGCCTGGACGTGCGCCGGGCTGCTCTTCTTCGAGAAGGCGGTGCTCATCCCGCCGGTGCTGCTGCTGTTCACGGTGCTGCTGCTGGCAGGCGAGCACGGCGTGGTCGGGGCGGTGCGCAGGCACTGGGCACTCTGGTCGGCCTACCTGGTGCTGGGCGGCGCCTATCTGACCGGTTACCTGCTGGCCTCGGGACGGGGCGGTGGTCAGGGGTTCGCGCTTCCCGAGTTCTACACGGCTGCGAAGTACATCGGGAACTTCCTCGGTGGCACGGTGCCGACACTGCTCGTGGGCGGCCCGCTGAGCTGGGGGGCGGAGACCACGGCGGGCCCGCTGGTCGCCCACCGGGCCGTCGAGGTCATCGTGGCCTGGCTGGTCCTGGCGGCCGTCGTCGCGGGCACCTGCCGCAGGCGTCCCGAGGCGGCCGGTGCCTGGGCGCTGGCCGCGGGCTACCTGCTGGTCGCGGACGCACTGCTGATCATGTTCAGCCGGTCGGGGTCGGTGCAGCACGCCTTCGAGAGCCGCTACATCGCCGATGCGACGCCGGTGCTCGCCGTCTGCCTGGCCCTGGCCCTGATGCCGTGGCGGAAGACCGGGCCCCCGGGGCGGGACTCACCCGGGAACGGCGCGGTGCCGCGGGCGGTCTCGCCGTTCGTCCTCCCCGCCGCGTGCGCCTACGTGGCGCTCACCCTGGTGTCGGCCGCGGGGTTCGCCCAGGGGCTGCCTGGCGAGCGCAACCGCGCCTACTTCGACGCGGCCCGCGCGGACCTGGCCAGGCTCGGCCCCCAGACGGGTGTCTACCCCTCGCTGATACCCGACCGGATGCTCTTTCCCTGGCAGGCCGTCGAGGACCGGCTGACCTCCCGGGCGCTCAGCCCGCTCGCCGAGGGACCGGACAGAACCTAGACCCGGCGGTCGCGCAACTCGACGGACGCCGGGGGCCACGTAACCAATCGCTT
>NZ_JBEXUE010000145.1:0-21002 GCF_040614275.1 Streptosporangium sp. NPDC006013 | reverse complement strand
GACCTGCTCAAGCAGGTCGCGGACGAGATATGGAACGACCTCGCCTTCCGCGACTCCATCATCGTGGAGGAGCCGCAGGTCTGGGGTATCGAGCAGATCTCCGACACCGCCGTCATCTTCAGGATCAGCGTCAAGACCATCCCCTCCCGGCAGACGGAGGTCGCCCGCGAGCTCCGCATCCGGGTCAAGTCCGCCCTCGACCGAGCCGAAATCCCGATCGCCGGCTGACGTCAATTAGGCTGGAGGCGTGTCCGTTACCCCCGGGGAATCCCAGTCCTTCTATGACGCCGTCGGCGGCGAAGAGACCTTCAGGCGTCTCGTGCACCACTTCTACCAGGGAGTGGCTGCCGATCCGGTGCTACGGCCGCTCTATCCCGAAGATGATCTCGACGGGGCCGAAGAGCGGCTACGCCTGTTCCTCATCCAGTACTGGGGCGGCCCCAGCACCTACAGCGCGCAGCGGGGCCACCCGCGCCTGCGGATGCGGCACAACCCGTTCGTCATCCGCTCGGTCGAGCACGACGCCTGGCTCAGGCACATGCACGACGCGGTGCTCTCCCTGAAGCTCCCCGAGGACCTGGAGAAACGTCTCTGGGACTATCTCGTGTACGCGGCGAGCAGCATGATCAACGCCCCTGACGCATAAACATCGTCAAGCGGGGGCAGTCCAAAGCACATGGAATCCCCCTGGTGGCGTGATGCCGTCGTCTACGAGATCTACGTTCGCAGCTTCGCCGACGCCTCCGGAGACGGCGTCGGCGATCTGCCCGGCATCCGGCAGCGCCTGCCGTACCTCGCAGAACTCGGTGTGGACGCGATCTGGCTGACTCCCTTCTACCGCTCCCCCATGGCCGACGGCGGCTACGACGTGGCCGACTATCGTGACGTCGACCCCCTCTTCGGCACGCTCGCCGACTTCGACGAGCTCGTCGCCGAGGCGCATCGGCTCGGTCTCCGGGTGATCGTGGACATCGTCCCGAATCACAGCTCCTCGGCTCACGAGTGGTTCCAGGCCGCGCTGCGCGGTGAGGGACGCGATCGCTACATCTTCCGTGACGGCGATGATCTGCCTCCCAACAACTGGCAGTCGACCTTCAGCGGCCCGGCCTGGACCAGGACCCCCGACGGACAGTGGTACCTGCACCTTTTCGCCGCGGAACAACCTGACTTCAACTGGCGCAACCCCGAGGTGCACGCCGAGTTCCTCGACGTGCTGCGGTTCTGGCTCGACCGGGGGGTGGACGGGTTCAGGATCGACGTGGCGATGGGCCTGTACAAGGCCGAGGAACTGCCGGACACCCCGCCGCAGGATCAGGCGTTCAAGGCCGAGTCGCCGATCTGGGGACGACCCGAGGTGCACGAGGTCTACCGCGCCTGGCGCAAGGTGCTCGACTCCTACGACGGCGAGCGGGTGGCGGTCGGCGAGGTCTGGACCGACTCCGTCGAGGATCTCGCGCTCTACCTCCGCCCCGACGAGCTCCACCAGAGCTTCAACTTCGCCTGGCTGGAGGCCCCCTGGTCCGGACCCGCGTTCAAGAAGATCATCGATGACACACTGGCCGCGGTGACCGCTCCCACCTGGGTGCTCTCCAACCACGACGTGGTCCGCCATGTGACCCGGTACGGCGACGGCCTGACCAACTCCACCACGGGCCTGGCCCGCGCCCGCGCGGCGCTGCTCGCCATGCTCGCCCTACCGGGCTCCGCATATCTCTACCAGGGGGAGGAACTGGGCCTCCCCGAGGTGAAGAATCTTCCCCCACAGGCCCGTCAGGACCCCATCTTCGCCCGTTCCAAAGGAGAGCTGCCCGGCCGCGACGGCTGCCGGGTTCCCCTCCCCTGGTCCGGCATGGCCGAACCGTACGGCTTCTCGCCCGATGGGAAACGGTCCTGGCTGCCCCAGCCCGTCGAGTGGGCCGTGCTCTCCGCCGAGCGCCAGTCGAGCGACCCCGGCTCAACGCTGAGCTTCTACCAGGAGGTCCTGCGGGTCCGCCGCGACCTCCGCGGCACGCTGCCCGAAGAGATCATCTGGCAGGAGAGCGCCGAGGACGCCCTCATCTTCAACCGGGGTTCCCTGATCTGCGCCGTCAACTGCGGTTCCCAACCGGTGCGACTGCCCCCGCACGACCGCGTCCTGATCGGCAGCGCCCCGGTGGAGGGCCACCTGCTCCTGCCGGACAGCGCGGTCTGGCTGTACGCCCCCGAGGTCTGACGGCTCCCGGCGGGCGATGGGCGGGCGTCCACCGCCCGCCGATCCGGGTACGGGTTGCCGAGGCCGGACAAGGCCTCAGTCCGCCGCGAACCTGCGCAGGTAGGCGATCTCGTCCTGGCTCAGCCGCCGGGGGGAGGCACTCTCCACGTCATAGGCCACGATCACCGAGCGGGCCTCGACGAAGATTTCGTCATCGTCGCGGATCTCGTACGCGAGGGTGAACCGTACCGGACGGATCTCCGTCACCCACGACTCCACCCGGACCGGATCGGGACGGAAGGTGAGGGGACGCCGGTAGTCGATCTCATGCCGGGCGATCACCAGCCCGGCGAAAGGGGCGTTCCCCTCGTGATGGGGGTCGATGTGGAACATCCCCATCCGCGCGTCCTCCAGATAGTCGAGGAACCGCACGTTGTTGACGTGACCCAGCGAGTCGATGTCGGCGAACCTGACAGTCCTGGGGAACACATGTCGGTGGCCATGGCCGACCTCGTCCGCGACGCTCTGTCCAAACACACCCAGAACCGTAGCGAGCCCCCGCTGCCCGTCGTACGGCGGGGCACCGGAGGCTCGTTCGGTCGCGACCGGGAGAGCACCTGACACGGCCCGTGCCAGGTGCCCCTGCCCGTCCCGGAAACCGGGGTCAGTCGCGGGTGAGCTTGCGATAGGTGACGCGGTGCGGCCGGGCCGCGTCGGCACCCAGACGCTCGATCTTGTTCTTCTCGTAGTCGGCGTAGTTGCCCTCGAACCAGAACCAGTTCGAGCCCTCTTCCCAGGCCAGGATGTGGGTCGCGATGCGGTCCAGGAACCACCGGTCGTGCGAGGTGATGACCGCGCAGCCGGGGAACTCCAGCAGCGCGTTCTCCAGGCTGGAGAGTGTCTCGGTGTCGAGGTCGTTGGTGGGCTCGTCGAGCAGGAGCACGTTGCCGCCCTGCTTGAGGGTGAGCGCCAGGTTGAGCCGGTTGCGCTCTCCGCCGGACAGGATGCCAGCCTTCTTCTGCTGGTCCGGGCCCTTGAACCCGAACGCGGCGATGTAGGCGCGCGACGGCATCTCGACCTGGCCGACCTTGATGTAGTCGAGCCCGTCGGAGACGACCTCCCAGACGTTCTTCGTCGGGTCGATCCCGCCCCGGCTCTGGTCGGCATAAGAGATCTTGACGGTGTCACCGACAACGATCTCACCGCTGTCCGGCGTCTCGCTACCGGTGATCATCCGGAACAGGGTGGTCTTGCCGACACCGTTCGGACCGATGATGCCGACGAGGCCGTTGCGCGGCAGGTCGAAGGAGAGGCTCTCCATCAGGACGCGCTCCTCGAAGCCCTTGGTGAGCTTCTCGGCCCGGATCACCGTGGTGCCCAGACGCGGGCCCGGCGGGATCTGGATCTCCTCGAAGTCGAGCTTGCGGTACTTGTCGGCCTCGGTGGCCATCTCCTCGTAGCGCTGCAGGCGCGCCCGGCTCTTGGTCTGACGGGCCCTGGCGTTGGAGCGGACCCACTCCAGCTCCTCCTCCAGGCGCTTCTTGCGCTTGGCGTCCTTCTGACCTTCGAGCCTGAGCCGCGCGGTCTTGGCCTCCAGGTAGGTGGAGTAGTTTCCCTCGTACGCGTGGCAACGGCCGCGGTCGAGCTCCAGGATCCAGTTGGCCACGTTGTCCAGGAAGTAGCGGTCGTGGGTGACGGCCAGGACGGTGCCCGGGTACTTCTCCAGGTGGGACTCGAGCCACTGGACACTCTCGGCGTCGAGATGGTTGGTGGGCTCGTCGAGCAGGAGCAGGTCGGGCTGCTCCAGGAGCAGCTTGCAGAGGGCGACCCGGCGGCGCTCTCCACCGGAGAGCTGAGTCACCTCGGCGTCCGGCGGGGGGCAGCGGAGGGCGTCCATCGCCTGCTCCAGCTGGCTGTCGAGATCCCAGCCGTTGCGGTGGTCGAGGGCGTCCTGGAGCTTGCCCATCTCGTTGAGCAGTTCGTCGCTGTAGTCGGTGGCCATCAGCTCGGCGATCTCGTTGAAGCGGTCGAGCATCGCCTTGGTCTCGGCGACGCCCTCTTCGACGTTGCCGAGGACGGTCTTGGATTCGTTGAGGGGGGGCTCCTGCTGGAGCATGCCGACGGTGAAGCCGGGCATGAGCCGGGCGTCGCCGTTGGACGGCTGCTCCAGGCCCGCCATCATCTTCAGCAGCGTCGACTTTCCGGTGCCGTTGGGACCCAGGACACCGATCTTGGCGCCCGGCAGGAACGACAGCGTCACGTCGTCGAGGACGACCTTGTCGCCGTGCGCCTTGCGCACGCGCTGCAGTGTGTAGATGTACTCCGGCATGCCTTTAGTTTAGGGCCTGGAAAGTTCAGCAGTGCTTCCGAGGAACCTCGGGCCTTCAGGCCCGAGAGGAATCGCATACGGTGCCGCGTTTGGCGAGCTAACACTAAACTTCACAGTGTGAAATCTGTTGCGCAGGTACGGCTGTTCCCCGCGCCCGCCCAGGAGGCGGCGCCGGCGGACACGCTGCGCCTGTGCAACGAAGCCGCCGATCTCGTCTCTCGCGTCGCGTGGGAGACGAAGGTGTTCCGCAACCATGACCTGCGGGTGCACTCCTACGGCGAGCCGAAGAACACGGGTCTGTCGGCCCAGCCCGCCCAGCACGTCATCAAGAAGGTCTCCGACGCCTACACGACGGCGAAAGCCCAGGTGAAGGCGAGGCTCCGCAAGCCCCTCACCAAGCCGATCGGTTCCACCCGGACGCCACCCAGCCGCTCGACGACCGGCGCCTGTCCTGGCAGGTCGAGGCCCGCACCGTGAGCATCTGGACCACCGGTGGCCGGATGAAGGGCGTCGCGACGACCAAGCCGCCGCGCCGGCCGCAGGGATCCCGGCAGCAAGATAGGCGATCAGGGCACCTGATCGCGGTCCGGTCCCTCCAGGGCGCTGCGCTGAGCCGACGACGGCCGCCGGCGAGTGGACCAGTTTCTGGACTTTCCGGACCCCCCTACGCGTGGGCGCGCGAGGTCTCCGATCACAGAAGTCTGGTTCTGTGATTCCCTCCGGCGCGCGGATCGACCCCTCCCCGACCCGGGCGGAACCTGTCCGATTGCCCCGATTTCACCACACCCAACTTGCGGGAATCCCCAAGCAGCGTACGGCGAGGCAGTGATCGGCGCTGCTGCGGAGGGGGCGTATTCCAGCGGGCCGCGGCCGGGCTGCGCGCAGCCCCCGCGAGGGGCGCGACGGGAAAGCCGTGGTTCCCGAAAGGTCGAAGCTGTTAGGAGTGAGTAGCCTCAGCGACGGGGCGAGTAGTGCTCCACAGCCGTATTGTGCCGTCTTCGCTGCCGGCTGCGAGGGTTTTACCGTCCGGACTGAAGACCACCTCGTAGACGTTCTTGGTGTTGCTGGTGAGGGTGGTGGGTTCGCGGCTGGCCACGTCCCACAGCCGCACCGTGTCGTCGAGGCCGCCGGCGGCGAGGGTTTTGCCGTCCGGGCTGAAGGCCACCGAGGAGACGGCGCCGGTGTGGCCGCTGAGGGTGGTGGCGGTTTTGCGGCTGGCCATGTCCCACACGAGTGCCCGGCCGTCATCGCTGCCGGTGGCGAGGAATTTGCCGTCCGGACTGAAGGCCACCGAGCGGACATAGCCGGTGTGGCCGCTGAGGGTGGCGGTGACAACGGTTTTGCGGCCGGCCACGTCCCACAGCCGCACCTCGCCGTTGATGTTGCCGGCGGTGGCGAGGGTTTTGCCGTCCGGGCTGAAGGCCATCGAGTGGAACCAGTCGCTGGTGTGGCTGTCGAGGGTGGCAATGGTCTTGCGGCCGGCCACGTCCCATAACTGCACCGTGTCGCTGCCGCCGGTGGCGAGGATCTTGCCGTCCGGGCTGAAGGCCATCGAGTAGACGGGGCTGCTGGTGAGGGCAGCGGTGGCAACGGTTTTGCGGCCGGTCACGTCCCACAGCCGCACCGTGCCGTCGAGGCTGCCGGCGGTGGCGAGGGTTTTGCCGTCCGGGCTGAAGACCACCGAGTAGACGATGCTGGTGTGGCTGGGGAGGGTGGCAATGGTTTTACGGCCGGCCACATTCCACAACCGCACTGTGTCGTCGTGGCCGCCGGCGGCGAGGATTTTACCGTCCGGGCTGAAGGCCATCGAGTAGACGACGCCGATGTAGCCGGTGAGGGTGGCGGTCGGTGGGAGTTCGGGGGCGCCGGTGGGGGTGGCGCTCGGGGGGAGCTCGATGGTGCGGGTGAGAGCGATCATGGTCGGCACGCCGACCGCGGCCAGGGTCCCGAGTCCGCCCAGGAGCAGGGTACGGCGAGATAGTGATCGGCGCTGCCGCGGAGGAGTCGTATTCACACCCGTAGATGTAGAAGATCACGCTTGGAATTGGCTTGAAGGCCTCTGCATCACCTTCTGCCCGCCCAGGCCGAGCAGCTCGCCGGAGGCGAACGGCTCCGGAGCGCGGCCACGCCGGGCAGGCCCGGCATTACTGCCGGGACCCCGATGCGCGCCCCGGAAAACCCGGCCGTCGTCGGCCTCGTCCTCAAGGGCTCTCACGCCCACGACGACATGATCACCGAGTACTCCGACCACCGACCTGTACGTCGTCCTCGCCGACGGCGCGACAACGGATCTCACCCGGTTCACCGGCCACCGCACTCCCGAGCTCGACCAGCAATGGCCGACGGGTCAGGGTCCAGGTCACCGAGGTCTTCGACTGACCGCGTCCAGGTAATTTGCCCCCGCGCGCAGGGGGCGCTGCGCCCCCCCTGGCCAGGCTCCCCGTCCAGGTCACGGGCGGTTTCGGTGGTGGCCACCGACACGAGGTGACCGGTCTGGAGACCAGGAGTTTTGAGAGTTTCGAGAGGCCCCTACGCGCGTGCGCGCGAGGCGGTGAGGGATTGCGGATCGGAGGTCGGCCGGGGATCCAAGGTCACCTCCGGCTCAGGCCTCGCGGTGGACGTGGGAGTCGCTGTGGGCTGCGGACCACAAGTAGGACCACCCGGCGTCGGAGTCGGCAACGGAGCACACGAAGGCCCAGACGTCGGAGTCGCCGTCGGCTGCGGACCACAAGTAGGACCACCCGGCGTCGGAGTCGGCAACGGAGCACACGAAGGCCCAGACGTCGGAGTCGCCGTCGGCTGCGGACCACAAGTAGGACCACCCGGCGTCGGAGTCGGCAACGGAGCACACGAAGGCCCAGACGTCGGAGTCGCCGTCGGCTGGCCAGCCGAGGGGGAGGTGATGCCGTCCTGGCTGACGAGGTTGAAGTTGGTGTTCTTTGCGGTCGAGGCCACCTGCGCGAGGCCTGCTGACCCGAGCGGGCCGACTAGGAGGATCAGGGCGGCGGTCAGGGCGAGTACCGCCGCCGACCGGGTGATCTTTCGGGCTTGCATGTCCACAGGATGAGTGCACACCCTTGGAGATCACTTGTAGGTGGCAGAACAGTCCCCGCCTTCCCCCCGAAACCGGATACGGGGTTGAAGAACCTGCGGACAGCCGTTAGCGCTGAGAACGATCATGGAGCCTCAGCACTGAACCGCAGGTCGCCGCCCTGGAATCGATTCCCGCGCCATTCCGGTCCCGCGCACCTCGCGGTGGCTCATCGCTGAAACCCCGGTCTACCGGGGCGCGAACCCTGCCGATAATTCGCGGCGAGGCGGTACGACGCCAAGGGGTTGGGGCCGCGGCCGAGCAGGGGCAACACCACAAGATCCTTCTCAGGTGCGTCCAGTAGGGATAGGTGGTTGATCGAAATGAGTGGTTAACGACTGATCTCGTAAGCTCGTCGTCGCTTGCCGGTGTGAGTCCGGTCCGGGTAGTCGTCAGGGAGGGCCACTTGGCGGTCGGGGCCGCGTTCGGGATGAGGTCGTCGGCTCAGAGCAATCTGATCACCTGATCACCTGCCCTCGGTCCTGGCCGAGCTGTAGCGCGAGCTGATCGTCGCCAACACGATGGACGGCCTGGCCTCCGCCCGTGCCCGTGGCCGGGTCGGCGGACGCCGGCCCAAGCTCACCGCCGACCAGGCCGCCCTCGCCCAGGAGCTGTACGACACGCGGGATAAGACCGTCCAGCAGATCGCGGACTTGTTCGGGGTGCCGCGCTCGACGGTGTATGGGCACCTGAAGGGCGACACCGTACCCCGCCAGCCGAAGAAGACCCTGGACAGGGCGTAGCCAGAGTAGGACTGCGGTCACCAGGTACACACGAACGCGCCATGCCTGATCAGGATGACCGTTGATCAGCGTTGCCTATGTCCGTCGTGTCAGTGCTTTCCCGTGGCTCTGGTACGGCGGGTGGGCCCTGGCCGCGCAGCCGGTCCATCTCCCGCCATTCGGGCCGCAGCCCCGTCAGACTCGTGGTGAGCGCGTAAGCCGCTCCGCCTGCGAGCAGCACCGGCGCCAGCCCTACGGCCGCCACCGCCACCCCGCCCATCAGCCCGCCGAGCGGGATCCCAGCCCAGGAGAGGGAGTCCGTCAGCGCGTTGACCCGGCCCAGCAGGCGCCGCGGTACCCGCTCGTAGGAGATCGCCCCAAGGATCGGGTTCAGGAACCCGCCGGCGAACCCGCCCACTGCGAACACCGCCACCATGGCCCATACCGGCGCGTCCACCGCCAGGATGAGGAACCGCGACGGACCGGCGAGCAGGAACGCCACAAAGAACACCGGCCTGCGCCGCATCCGGTGCGCCACGGCGGCCGCGACCAGGCTGCCGCCTACGGCCGTCAACCCCATCACGCTACTGTTCAGACCGACCATCGCGGGGCCGTAGCCGGACTCCTTGGCCCACACGGGCGCGAGCACCTGGCTGAAGGCCGCGTCGAGCAAGTTCGTGACGCCGACCATGACGACCACGGAGAGCAGCAGCGGTTCGCCGCGCAGGAACGCGAAGCCCTGGCCGAACCGCCGCCAGTACCCCTCCGTCACCTCCTGCGCCGGCGCGCGGTGCCCCATGCCGTGGGGCAACGCCCACGCCACGACCACGGAGCCGAGCGCGAAGCAGGTGACGCTGATGCCCAGGCTGGCCAGCGGCCCGAGTAGCGCCACCACCGCACCCCCCACCGCGGGCCCCACCGTCTGGGCCAGCCGCTCGGTCACGCCCATCAGCCCGGTGGCGCGCTCCAGCGGCACCCGCCCGCGCGCGGCCGCCTCGGGAACCATGATCTCCTTGGCCAGGTCACCTGGCCCGCGGGCCGCGCCGACCACCGCGACCAGCGCGATCAGCGCGCCCAGCGGCAGCAGGTCCATCGCGTGCAGAAGGACCACTGCCCCGGCCGCCGCGGCGCTCACCACGTCGCCGACCCACGAGATCCGGCGCGGCCCGACCCGATCGACCAGCGGCCCGGTCAGCGCCTTGACCAGCACGTACGGGGCCATCTCCGCGAACGCCACCGCCCCCGTCTGCGCCGCGCTCCCGGTCGTCGTCAGCACGAACCAGGGCAGCGCGAGGGCCGACACCCGCGTGCCGATCAGCGACACCGTCATAGCCGCGAGCAGGCCGGCCATCGGGCGTAAGGACCAGCGCGATCCCATCATGCGCCCTCCGGCAGCTCGGGCAGGAGCTGCGTGATCAGCGAGACCCGCGCAGCGCCCTCGGGCGCCGCCTCGCCGGGCATGTCGCGGCGGTAGCGGGAGATGACCTCTTTCAGTTCCTCGCGCAGCCGCTGCCCCTCCTCCGGGGTGAGGCGCAGCGCGAAGGAACTGAGGTCGAGCACGCGCTGCCACTCTCCTGGCATGGTCTGCAGGTCGTTCAGCGTCCGCTGGGTGCGCAGGTTGTACAGGGCGGCGATGGACTGCATGTAGGCCAGCACCGCTTCGGGCTCCCGCTCCGCCAGCTCCTCGTCGGTGAGACGGGTGATGAGGTGGACCGAGCGCCACCAGCGCTCGCGGGCGTTGCCGCGCTCGGTGTCCTCCTCCACGAATCCGGCGGCGCCGAGCCTGCGCAGGTGGTAGCTGGCCGTGCCCGAATTCACCCCCAGGCGCTCGGCCAGGCGAGTGGCGGTGGACGGGCCATGTCTGCGCAGCAGGTCCACGAGTTGCACCCGCACCGGGTGGGCCAGTGCCCGCAGGCCTTTGGCGTCGAGGACGACCACGCTCTCGCGGGGTTCGATCATGCCACGAAGCCTAGACCGCAAACACTCATTCGCAAACACTCATTTGCGAAGAATTGTTGGCGATCGCTGATCGATCGATCTATCGACGACCTTGAGGGGGCCTGTGAGTGCGCACGCCACGCCGCATCCTCCATCAGAGTGGATCATCGAGCCGTTCAACCTCGGCGCTCGGGCCTGGTCCGAGGTCGAGCTGTTTGCTCATGTCGAGCTCGAACCTGCCGTACAGGTTCAGACGGCTCCAGAACGATGAAGACGGTGCGGATCACCCGACCGAGTTCCTCGATGGCCCGGTAGGTGGGGTGCTTGGGGCCGCCGCAGGTGAAGCGGCGCAGCATCTGATGCGCCTCGGCGGTGCCCAGCCGTGGCGCCGTCGCGTACTTGATCATCTGGTCGTACTGGTTGGCGATCAATTCCCAGCCGATGGTCTTGCCCGACAGCACGCCCTCCAGCTGCGGCCAGGCCTCGCCCTCGGCCAGGCCCGGCCGGTACAGGCGGGCCGAGCCGATGTTCTTCAGCCGGGGCAGCAGCTTGAAGTTCAGCAAGTGCGAGAACGCAAAGCCAACGATCGAAGCTCCGTGCGTATCGGTGTACTGGCGATCGATCTCCGCGCTGGTCAGATGGCGCAGCAGGCCCTCGATCATCGAGGCGACCTCGGAGTCCGTGGTGGATCGCACCTGGCTGTAGATGCACACGTTCTTTCGTTCTACGTGCCGATACACCATGATCCCGGCGCCGCCGTAGCGCTGGTGCCACTCGGTCATGAAGTTCGCCGACCAGGAACCTTGCGCGGCTCTGTCTCACTCTGCGGGGTCGGGCTGTCGGTGGTGACGCTCAGTTGCGCGCTCGGCGTCGCGAAATGCGTATTCGCGGCCTGGCATTCGAAGCTCGGACGAAGCGAGACCCGTCGCTGGGGCGACACGTTGCGGAATGCATCGGCAGGGCGCCTCGGGGTCGGCCGCCGCTGCGCGAGGGGTGTCGATCGGGATCGGTGGGTGCTACCGGAGTTGGCCGCGGCGGCGGGTCAGGTAGGCGGTCTCGGCGGTGTTGCCGGCCAGCTCGATGGCTTTGTCGTAGGCCGCGCGTGACTGCTGACTTTGGCCCAGCCGGCGCAGCAGGTCGGCGCGGGTGGCGTGGTAGGCGTGATAGCCGGCCAGCTTGTCTTCGAGACGGTCGATGGCTGCCAGTGCCACCTGCGGGCCGTCGAGTTCGGCGGCCGCGATGGCCCGGTTGAGGGCGATGATCGGTGAGGGGTCGAGGCGGACGAGTTGGTCGTAGAGGGCGAGGACCTGCGACCAGTCGGTGTCACGGACGTCGCGGGCGGAGGTGTGCACGGCGTTGATCGCGGCGAGGATCTGGTAGCGGCCTGGAGCCACCCCGGCGGCGGCCGCGGCGAGGCGCTCGCGCACCAGGTGGTGACCTTGGGCGATCAGCGCCGTGTCCCAGGCCCCACGGTCCTGCTCGTCGAGGGCGACCAGTTCGCCGCTGGCCGAGACCCGGGCGGTGCGGCGGGCCTCGGTGAGGAGCATCAGCGCCAGCAGCCCGGCCACCTCGCCGTCGTCGGGCAGGAGGGCACGGATCAGGCGGGTGAGCCGGATCGCCTCGGCGGTCAGGTCGTGGCGCACCGGGTCGGTGCCGGGGCCGGTCGCCAGGTAGCCCTCGTTGAACACCAGATACAGCACGGCGAGTACGCCGGTGATGCGTGCCGGGAGATCCTCGGCGGACGGCACCCGATACGGGATGCGAGCCGCCTTGATCTTGGCCTTCGCGCGGGTGATCCGCCGCTCCAAGGCGGTCTCCTGGACCAGGAAGGCACGGGCGATCTCGGGCACGGTCAGACCGCCGACCATGCGCAGCGTCAGCGCCACCCTGGCCTGGATCCCCAGCGCCGGGTGACAGCAGGTGAAGATCAGCCGGAGCCGGTCGTCATCGATGGCGCCGACAGGCTCGGGCGGGTCGTCGTACACCATCTGAGCCTCCCTGTGCTTGTCGTCGCGCTTGTTCTCGCGCCGGATCCGGTCGATGGCCTTGCGGTTGGCGGTGGTGGTCAGCCAGGCGCCGGGGTTGGGGGGTACGCCGTCGGCCGGCCACCGCTCGACGGCGGTCGCGAACGCCTCGGCGGCCGCCTCCTCGGCGATGTCGAGGTCACCGAAACGCCTGGTCAGGGCGGCGACCACCCGCGCCCACTCGTCGTGGTGGGCCCTGGGGATCGCCTCCTCGACGTCGCTCACTGGAACGGCCGCACCTCGATCTTCCGATCGCAGACCTTCGATGCCTCGGTGGCGAGCTTGAGCGCCACATCCAGATCGGGGGCCTCCCACACCCAGACGCCGGCGAGGTACTCCTTCGACTCCACGAAAGGCCCGTCGCTGAACACTGCCTGCTCGCCCCGGTTGTCGATGACCGTGGCCGCGTCGGTGTCCGCGAGTCCGCCCGCGAAAACCCAGTAGCCCTCGGCGATCAGTCGTTCGTTGAATGCGCTGATGGCAGGCTGCCTGTCCGTGCTGCCGGGATTGCTCTTGTCATCGATCACGGAAACCAGGTACTGCATCTGAAGATCATCTCCTGTGGTGTCAAGACAGCGTGGTTCGGTGGTCAGGGACTTCAAGCCGTTGCATACCGCGGGTGCCCGGCCGGCCGGTAGACCTGAATCGTCACGCCCTTGGAGTCGACGCGCGACTCGACCAGGTCGAGCGCAAGATCCGGGCCCGCGTCCGGGAACAACCGCGCGCCCTGGCCGACGACCACCGGGACGGTGAGCAGAGTCATCTCGTCGACCAGATCGTTCTCCAGCAGCCACCGGGTCAGGATGCCACTGCCGTGCACCTGCAACTCACCCCCCGGCTTGGCCTTCAGCTCACTGATGGCCGCCGCGAGGTCACCGCGGAGAACGGTCGTGTCCTCCCAACGCGGCGCGGTGAGCGTGGTCGAGGCAACGTACTTGGGGGCCTCGTTCAAGGCCACGCCGATGGGATGTGCGCGCATCTGGTCGATTGATCCCCAGGAGCCGGCGAACAGCTCGTAGGTGCGCCGGCCGAACAGGAACGCCTCTGCGCGCTGGTAGGTCTGCGTGATGAACGTCCTGGTCTCGTCGTCGCCCTTCCCCCGGGCCCATCCGCCGCGCTCGAATCCGTTCCTGCGGTCATCCGACGCGGCGCCGTTTCCCTGCATCACTCCATCGATGGTGACCTGAGTCATGGTCGTCAGCTTCATGATCGCGGTTCCTTATCTTGGCGCCGCCCCTTGTGGGCGGCCTCACCCCTGCTACGAACACCACCGCCCCGATCCGACACCGCCTCCCGGATTTCTTCAAAAAACCTTTCGGGACGCCAGTCGTCAGCGATCCGACAGCACGACAGTTTCACGGCGACTGCGCTCCACTTCCTCAAGCGCGCCAGTGCGGACCAGGGGCATCCGCGAGCGGGTACGGCTCCGCAAGTCCCAGGGGTCGCCGTCGTCTACTTCGACCCGGCTTACACCTCACAGGAGTGCTCGGCGTGCGGGCATATCGACAAACGCAACCGGCCGGACCAGAAAACCTTCGCCTGTACGTCGTGCCGCTTCGCTGAGCACGCCGACGTCAACGCAGCCCGTAACATCGCCGCACGCGGTGTCACAAGCTGGGCAGTGAGTCACGCTGCCTGACGCGGACCAGACCGTCGAAGCCACCGACGGCGAGGAGCTGCAAGCTCAGTCCCTCAGGGCTGAGAAGCCGACCTAGGGGCGGCCTCGGATCCGGGCCTGCGGGCCGGAGGCACGATGGTGGCCGACAGGCAGATCCGGTCGCGGCCGAGCTCCTTGGCGCGGTAGAGGGCGAGGTCGGCCGCGGCGAGCAGTTCGATCAGGTCGTCCCCGTGCACACTCATGATCGCGACACCGACCGAGATGGTCACTGTGATCATGTTGTCGTCGGCCGGGACCGCCATCCGTCCCACCCGGGAGCGCAGCCGCTCGGCAACCCTGCGGGCCTCTGTCACGTCGGCCCTGGGTAGCAGGACGACGAACTCCTCACCGCCGAACCGGCCCACCACGTCGTAGTCGCGCAGCTGGCTGCGGATGGTGTCGGCCACCCCGACGAGGACCTGGTCGCCGATCAGATGACCGTAGGTGTCGTTGACCCGCTTGAAGTGGTCGATGTCGACGATCAGCAGCGCGAGCGTCTCCCCCGTGCGACGCGCTCTGACGATCTCGGTGTCGGCCTCTCGCTGCCAGGCCGCGGCGTTCAGCAGGCCGGTCTTGAGGTCGGTGCGGGCCGCGGCCTGAAGCTGGGCGTGAAGCAGGCTGCGCTGGAGCAGCACCACCGGGGGCAGCGCCAGGACCAGCAGAGCCGGATTGAGCCCGCAGGTGATGGAGATGATGACGCCGAGGCAGAGCTCGACGACGTCAAGGAGCAGGTTCTCCCGGTTCCACAGGACCTCCCGCCAGCGGCTGTCGGGGTCGGCGGTGTGCGCCGCGATGGCGATCAGCGCGGTGTTGATCACCGTGAACAGGACCGCGCAGCCGACGGCCACCAGGATCGGCCCGCCCTCGCCCCTGGTCAGCGCGTTCAGGTCACCGACCGCGGCATGGAAGAGCAGGGAGGCCGCACATCCGGCCAGGCCGATCGCCGCCGAGCTGAAGACCCGCCGGTAGACGACCGTCGCACGCACCCGCCTCTGCAGCAGGAACTGGAGCGGAATGGGCGCCAGAAGCGCGTAGAGCGGCGGGAGCAGCAGCGCGGCGGGCAGCCACCAGGCGGAGAGCAGGTCCCGGTGGACACCGGCCGGCATGCCGAGCCTCCGGGTCGCCTCGATGCACACGGCTCCACACGCCATCAGCGCGGTGAAGGTCAGCACATCGGACCAGCGGAAGGCCCCGGATACCAGGAAGAACACGATCGCGGCGAGATCCAGCGCTACTACCCCGCAGAGGTAGCCGACCAGCGGGCGACGCTGTCCAAGCAGGGGCCAGCGATCGGCCAAGGGTGTCATGCCGTCGCGCGGTTTGACCGAGGTGTGGCTGGGAGCCGCCATGTCGTCCCCCTCTCCGACTAACGATGTGTAACACAATAGTTGCGGAGTGTGCGACGCGCGATGGGAACCGCTACCTTTGACGGAGTGGGCCAGCCCACCGGTTGACCTACGTTTTGGAAACCGCTCCCTCGCGAGCGGGCCGTGTGGGAAAGGAGCAAGCCATGCTGCGGGGCGTGACCTGGACCTAAACAGGTGTCCTGGGCATCTGACACGGGCAAGACCATCGGCTGGTTATCTCGGCGTCCCCGCGCTTCCGTGGTGAGACACCGACCGCGTCCGGCCGATGCCCCCTCACTCCGCCCGAACCAGGCCCTATTACCGTACGAGGCCTTGCACTTCCGTCAGACATCCCGCTCCTGCGAAGTCCGCACTTCACCGGACGCCTGCCCGTCCTCATCTCCCGTCCGAAATCTTCTCCGCTGAATCTTCCGTTCCAAGTCTTGTGTTCGAATCCGCCCCATCCCGCTGTCCGCGTTCTTCCCCTGCGCGGACCCGCGCCTATCCCCCTGCCCGAATTCGACTCCCTGCCCACCTCGAACGATCCCTCCACCCACCTCTCCGGTTCCGAACAGCCGATCGGGTTGGGAGGCCCGCGGCCCGGGCCTCCCAACGGGAGGCGGCTCAGGCCGCCACGCGCTCCCGTGTCGGCCAGGGCGCCTCATCGCTCACATCTGGGTGGATCTTCACCGTGCCCGGCACGGCCCCGGCCGTTTCCTCCCCGGTGACCCCCGCGGCCGGGTCGTCGGCACCCACCGCCTGCACCCGCCTCGTCGTGCCCTTCGCCGCCTTCCTTCTCCTGGTCGCGGCCTCTCCCACCGCCGGCGCCTCCCCGGCGGCGCCGTGATCCACCGCACGCGAGGCGGCCTCTGCGGCCTCTCCGTGAATCGCACCCCCCTCGGCCGGCCCGCCGCCCGGCGCGATCCGCTCGTCGTCGAGACCGGCCCGCAGCGGGGGCAGGGCGCCGGGAGCCCCCACCTCGACGGGGGCACCGCCGCTCATGGCCCAGTCGGACGTCTCGTGATCGAGCTCGACCCGCTCCGCGCTGCCCAGGGCCGCGACCGGGCCGCCGCGCTGTGGCTTGCTGAAACTCCCGAGCCCCCAGCGCAGGTCGTGTCCGAGCGAGTTGGCCTCCACCTCGGGCATGAATCGGCGCTCACCCTCGTGGGTGAACTCGCGGATCCGCAACCGTCCCTGAACGACGACGGGGTGGCCCAGCTGGACCGACTGGGCGACGTTGTCGGCGAGCCCGCGGAAGCAGCGGACTCCGAAGTAGGTCGTCTCACCGTTGCGCCACTGCTGGTTCTCCCGATCGAAGTAACGACTCGTCGAGGCGATCTTGAGCGAGGTGACCCGGGAGCCGTCGGGGAAGGTGTGCTGGCGCGGCGTGGCCGCGACGTTACCGGTCAGCGTGACGTAGATGTCGTTCATCGTGCCTCCCATGGGAGCCGGCCGAGTGCCGGCGGCGTGAAAGACACAATGGTCCGAGCCGTACCCCTCGCAAGTCACCGAATCGCGCTCTGGGGACAACCGCCGGACACTCGACCAAGCTGTGGACAACCCCGGGAATCAGCCTCGCAGGCTCCGCATGGCCGAGTAGAACTCGTTGTAGCGGGTCAGCTCGCGCTCCACCGGCTCGATCACCATGCTCTCCGCGAGCCCGGCGACCCTGCGGCGCATCTCGCGCTCCAGCACGTCACGCTCGTTGCCCGCGCCGAGCACGATGAAGTTGCGGCTGGCCACCGCGGTGAGCAACCCGAGCCCGAGTACCGAGAGCATCATCAGCCCCACCCACGGCAGCGAGGCGGCGTCGCCGAACACCTCCAGCCCCGCCGGCGGCTTCCCGGTGCCGAACACGCCGTAGACCAGAGCCGTACCGACCCAGGCGAGGCCCGCGACGAAGAGCAGGACCAGCAGGTACTGCCAGGTGAGAAGCAGCCGCCACCAGCCGGGCACCCTGTCCAGGCGCGGTGCGACCTCTGAGAGCTCCTCCGACAGCACCTGGGGCAGCTGCGCCGAGCGGGAGCGCGCGGCGTCCCTGATCCCGCTCTGCCACGCCTCGTGCATGCCGGAGGTCAGGCCGTCGGCCAGGGCGTGGACGGCGGTGTCCACCTCGGCCGGCTGCGCGCTGACCGAGCCACCGGTCAGGCCGCGGATCTCGTCTCGCAGATCGCCCAGGCGCAGGCTGTTCAGCGGATCAGGACGGAGCTTGGCCGCCCAGCGGGTGTAGGGCCAGCCGACCCACTCACCGGACCTCGCGGCGTAGACGTTCTCCATCGCCTCGCCGACGGCGGGGACTCCGGCCGCGTCGCAGAGGGCGTCGGTGAGACCGATCCGGCGGGCGTCGTCGATGGAGGAGGGCGGCGCCGGGGTGCCGTCGGCGGGCATGACCTTCGCCAGGCGGAGCGTCAGCCGGTCGAGGTCGGCCTCCAGGCGCTGGGTGGCGGCCCTGCGCCTGGACACGGTCTCGGCGAGGACCGCCTTGAGGTCGTCCACGCCCGTACCCGTGATCGCCGAGGTGGTGACGACCACGGGGTGCTCGACCCCCTCGCGGTGGAGCAGATCCTCCAGGTCCGCGACGCACTCGGCCAGCTCCTCCTCGTCGAGCCGGTCGGACTGGTTGAGCACGAAGACCGTCACCGCCTCATGCCCGGCCAGGTCGGTCACGTAGCGCCGGTGCGTGGAGGCGTCGGCGTACTTCTGCGGGTCGAGCACCCACACGACGAGGTCCGCGACCTGGATCAGCCGGTCGGCCTCGGTGTCGGTCAGCGCCCGGATGGAGTCGTGGTCGGGCAGGTCGAGCAGGATCAGCCCATGCAGCCGGCTCTCCCCGCGGTCCAGGGCACTGGCCCGCGCGAAGCGGTGGCGCCACTGGATCTGCAGCCAGTCGAGCAGCGGGCCTGCGCCGTCCAGGCCCCAGACGCAGGCGTGGGTGCGGGCCGTGGTCGGGCGGCGTACTCCCGTCGGCGACAGCTCCAGGCCGGAGATCGAGTTGAACAGCGTCGACTTGCCGCTGCCCGTGCCCCCCGCGAGCGCGACCACCGTGTGGTCGGAGGAGAGCTTGAGCCTGTCACCGGCACGCAGCAGCAGCTGCCCCGACTCGGTGAGGAGCTTGGGCTCGACCCTGCCCGGCCCCAGCTCCACGATCCGAGCCAGCGCGGCGAGCCGGCTGCCGAGCCCTTGGCGTGACTGGGTGGTGCCAACACTCATCGGGCGACCTCAAGGTTGTACGTTGCCTGGTAAAGGCGGGTGGCGGCGGATTCATCCGGTATGCCGGCGCCATCGAGAGCCTGGATGTAACGCGCCGTCTCGTCGTCGAAGAGCATGCCGATCCGGGCGCGGAGATCGCTTCGGGCCTTCACCCCGATGTTGCGCAGCGACTCCGCGCCGAGCAGCGCGTGTACCAGCCGTTGCGGCAGCGCACCGGTGCCGTTCCGCGTCTCCGAGGCGCCGTAACCGAGCAGCCCGATGGTCAGGATCAGCGACAGGGACTCGACGTCGAACGAGATCACCCTGGCCACCGATCGCTTGGTCACCCCCTCGGTGCGGATCAGCTCGGTGATGTGCTCCTGCCAGGCCGCGATGGTCCGGCCGGCCCTGCGTGGGAGATCGTCGGACGCGTGCCCGAGCTCGGCGGCCGTCGCCAGGACCTCCTGCGCGCCCGGACGGTTCAACCAGCGCGAGGCGGCCTCCTCCGCGGCCCGTTGCGCCGCCGAGACGACCACCGACTCCAACCCCGTCCGCAGCGCGGATCTCAGCGCGCTGAGCCGCTCGGGGGCCTGCTGGCTCGCCTTGCCCGAGAGACGGCCGGGCTTGCGCAGCTGGAGGGTACGCATGAGATCGCCGGAACCGGCGAAGTCCTGCCAGCGGGCGAGGACCTCACCCCGGAGCAGCGAGCCGTCGCCGGTGCTCTCGTCGATCTCGACCAGTGCCTGGGCATAGGCGCTCTCCACGTCGGCGCGGAGGTCTCTGCGGAAGGCGACCTGGATCTCCAGCTGCTTGGCCAGGGCGGGGACACGAGTGCGGAAGCTGTTCAGCACCCCGTCCAGGGTGGCCCGCACGGCCTGCGCGCGACGCCGCTCGTCAACCGACAGCTCGGTCAGCCAGAGGCGCAGCTCGCTCACCTCGTGGTCGGGGAGCATGCCGTCGGTGACCTTGCCCTCGTTGACGACGAACCGGTCGACCTCGCCGAGACCGTACTCGGTGAGCATCCTGACGAAGTGCTTGGTGATCACCTCTCTGGACTTGGGCGGCACCCTGGAGAGCACGATGGCCAGCTTGGCTCCGCGCTCCTTGGCCAGGCGGAGCAGCCGCCAGGCCGGGGCGTCGGCGTAGCGGGCGGCGGTGGTGACGAAGATCCACAGATCGGCCGCGTCGAGCATGCGGTGCGCGATCTCGTGGTGCTCCTCGACCACCGAGTCGATGTCGGGGGTGTCGAGCAGTGCCACACCGGGAGGTAGGCGCTCGGTGGAGACGAGCACAAGGCCGTCGGAGGCCGCCTCGGGGTCGGGCTCGCTGAGCCGCCGGAGGCTACCGAGCAGGTCGCCCTTGGCGAACCACTCGTGATCGTCGGGGTGGCAGGCCAGGACAGGCGTTCCGGTCGTCGGACGGCGCACACCGGTCGCGCTGACCCTGGCGTTGGCCAGCGTGTTGAGGAGCGTGGACTTGCCCGCGCCGGTGGAGCCCGCGACCACGACGAGGGCGGGCGCGGTGCTCGTGTGGACGCGGGGGATCACGTAGTCGTCGAGCTGGGCCAGGATCTCACTCTGGACCCGCCTGGCCTCCTCGGCCCCGGGGATGTCCAGGCCGAAACCGAGGTCGGTGACACCGGTGCGTACGGCGGTGAGCGCGCTGCTCAGGGCCTCGGAGACGGCGTCGGGAAGCGGCGTCTCCCGCATCCGGTCGCCCGGCGACCCCGCGTCCTCCTCGCCTCCGGCCTTCTCGTTCCCGTCGTTCCCGTCCGCGTCGCCGGCCCCGTCCAGGACCTCGGCGCCGGCCTCGCCGTCGCGCCGGGTCTCTTCGCCGGTCTCATCGGTCTCGTCCTCCCGCGGAGCCTGCTCATCGATCTCGGCGGGCTCGGCGTCGCGCTGAGCCCCGTCGCCGGCCAGGGCCCGCTCTCCGGCCTCGCCGCCATCCTCGGCTCCGCCGGCGCCAGGCATCCCGGCGTCGCTCTCCGCTTCGTTTTCCGGCCCCTCGCGACGCCCCTCCCGCCGCGCGTCCCCGATCTCACCGTCATCCGCGAGGAGGACGACGACCTCGTCGGACTCGGCGCCCTTCCCGGGCTCCTCCTGCTTCTCCTGGGGTCTGTTCACCCGAAGGGGCGGAGCGGCGGACTCGGTGCCGGGGACTCCGGGCGCGGGCCCGCCCCCCTCGCCCCGGAAGGAGAAGCCCTCATTGGCCGTACGGGAGGAGCCTGCGGCACCTTCTCCAGGGGCGGAACCGGAGGCGCCACCCCCGAAAGCGCCGGGTGCGGGTGCGGGGGTGGCGGGGGCGCCGGCGCGGGGAGCGCTCGGGGGAACGGGGGCACCTGGGCGAAAGAGCGCACCGGGACCGGCCTGGGGAGCAGGAGCGCCGGGAGAAGGTGTGACGGGGCCACCACCGGCACGGGGAGCGCTCGGGAAAGCGGGCCCCGGACGGAAAGTCGCACCGCGAGAGCCCTCGGCGGGGCCGCCCCCGCGAGAAGCTCCCGCAAAACCCCCCTGGG